>CAYTDP010000005.1:0-60874 GCA_964436625.1 uncultured Halanaerobiaceae bacterium
CATAATTTCCATGAATGAGCACTATAAAAGTGGGAAAATGATCTAAATATAAGTGTTCTCAAACAAAATCCAACAACTGATGTGGAGAAGAACCATATTTTAAGATCAAAAATCAGTTTCCGAAAGCCTGCCTATCAGTTCGTCGGCTACCACTTTTTCAAGGTTACCGGAACTAAGATGCCAGTACTGGCCTTTTTCAGTTACATCATTCAACATCCTGATCAGATGAGGATGACAGGTCAGCAAAAATATTTGATTGCGCTGCGAGAGGCGGACGATTATTCTGAGCGCACCGAGCAGGTGTCTGCGGTCGAGATTGGCCAGTGAATCATCAAAAATAACCGGCAGCGGAGGTTCTATTTCTCGTATCCTGCTCAGTCTAACCGCGAGAAATAACTGTTCTTTTGTCCCGCGGCTGAGTTCTCCAGCTCTCTTTTTAACCCCGTTCTTTTCATTCGAGGTGCGAAAATCTATTTCCGCCGATTCATCGGCCGGTTTTATTTCCTGATATTCTCCCGAAGTCATTTCGGACAGCAGCTCCCCGGCCGGCTTTAACAGCTCTTTTTTGGCCCTCTCGACTTCCCTTTCCCTGACTTTTTTCAGCAAAAAATGAATTGTTTTATGCAGAGCATAACTCTCAGCGCGCTTTTTAAGCTTACTGCGGGCTTCATCCAGCTCACTATAAGCTTTTCTGAGCCGGTCAGGAGATGAAAGCTCTTCCATTCTGGCTTTCAGTTTCTGTTTTTCCTCGGTCAGCGTTTTACTGCGGCCCTGCAAATTTTTGAGTTTTTTTCTGGTTTTTTCGTATTCCTCATCGATTTCATCGCTGGATGCATAAAGATTTGAGAAACTGCGGAAGCTCGCGAGAAGATCTGTTTTTTTATCGGACGATGATTTCTCAGCAGCAAAATCCTGGAAGGATCGCCTGATGCGGTCAGAAGCGGCCAGAGCATCTCGCAGCTGCTGTCTTAAGCTTTTCACTTCTTCGCTCAATTCTTTATAAGCGAGCGCCTCTTTCCCTTTTTCGATATGCTGCTGCAAAAAATTTTCCAGCCCCTCTTCATCAGGATCAAAATGTACAGATTCCTCCACCGCCTCCTGCTGCAGATTTTTCAGATTTCTCCGGGCCTCAGCCAGGCTATTGATCTCCTCCATATGCTCCTTACACTGCCCGGCGGCAGCTACTATCTTTTCCCCTTCGGTCAGAAGCTCCTCTTTTCCAGGCAGGACGAACAGGTTTAACCCCGCATCTTTTTCTATCTCCTTTAAAAGCTTTCGTATTCCGGAAAGTTCGTCTTTAAGCCGCTCTGCTTTCCCCTGTACAGTCTTCTTTTCATCCTGCAGCCGGGTAAATTCCGACTGCAGATTCTGCAGCGAATTAAAATATTCTGTTATCAGCTCCGGGCCGGCATCCTCAGCCAGTCCCAGCCTGCTGCGATAAAAGTTGAGATTTTCCTGAATTCCCTGCTTTTGTTCACGAAGATTCTCCAGCTCTTTTTTCTTCTTCTCAAGCCGGCCTCTTTTTGCCTTGAGGCGGGCATCCAGCTCCTCGATTTTTCGGTTTTTATCACTGGCCCTGCTGCCCGCAGTCAGATGAAAAACACCTGCCAGGGCAAACCCCAGTCCTGCGGCCGGCAGAGCGGCTGCGGGGGAAAAAAGCACAAAAATCAATATCGAAACCGCCAGAGTTCCTCCTGCTAACATAAATGAGATTCTTTTTATTTCAGCCGGCCGCCGGCCGACCAGGTTCTCCCGGCTTAAACTCAGCTCTTCGATCTCTGCTGTCAGTTCCTCGACTTTACTTTCCCTGTCTTCGATTTCAGCTTCAATCTGCTCTAAATCCGATATTTCTCGCACCAGTCTGTCCTTTTCTATACTGTCAGTCTCTAACTCCATCATATTCAACAGATTTTTCTCCCAATCCGAATTGACCTGGCCGGCTTTATTTTTCAGCTCCTTCCACCTGCGGCCGTGCTGTTCTTTCAGCTGAAAATAATCTTCCAGCCGCTGTTTTAGACCCGAAAGCTGCTCACCGACCGCTGTTATCTTTTCCCTTCTCGCGCGGAAACTTTTAATTAAGCTTTTTAGTTCAATCTCATTTCCGGCCAGGCGGCTTCTTATTCCGGCAGCCAGTCGTTCAAATTCCCGCCGGCGTTTTTGGCTGCGCTCCAAAAGTTCTTCCGCTCTATCGACATTCCGGCAGGAATACCTGCTCAGATCCAGTGCACGGCCAGGATGGCGTTTATGTTTTTTCTCAAGACGTCTGAGCTTTTCCAGCGAGCTGTAGCGATTTTTAAGTACATCCAGCCGCGTTTTTTTCAGTTTAAGATTCTCTTTGGTCTTTTCCAGCTCCTCCTGCTCAGCCTGGACCTCTTCGAGCTCATCCCGCACCCGGCCATACTCCTGGACCTGAGATAAAGCATCCTCAAGTTCCTCACCAGCTGACTCCAGGCGGCGGCGGGGACTCTTAAATTCCCCCACATCGGTACGTCCGTATTTACCGCCGATTTTTCTGGCTCTATTTAAATATCTCTCAGCCAGCTCGGGCAGTTCGGTCAGCCTGGCCAGCCCGGCTCCGAGCAGAACCGAGCGCAGACGCCGCTTCTCCTTTTGGCTTTCGATCCCGGGAGGCTCCTTCTGCAGTTCGCTGAGACCGATGGTGAAAATCTGCCGATAGCTAAAGCGGTCTATTCCCCCGTAAAGCTCCCGCGCTGATTTACCAGTTTCACCCTCAATTTTGCTCAAAACTGGATCACCATGTCCTTCCAGTCCGAGCTGGTAACGACCACCATCTGCACCGACCAGATCGGCTCTGACCCGGTAGCTTTCAACCGGCGGCGGCAGGAGCCCCCTGCGGCGAGGGAATCCCCAGGGGAGATATCTCAGTATTTTCATGAGGGTGGATTTGCCGGCTCGATTGCCTCCTCCCACCACAATCAGATCGGTATCGATATCTGTCATCTTTTCATCGCGAAAAACACCAAAATCACCGATGAACAATTCCGTCAATCTCATTTTTTTCCTCCTGACCGAATTTAATCGCTGTCAAAAAGCAGAGTAATAATCTCCCGGCGGGCAGCACGAAGAATCTCCCGACGAGTTTCCTCATCAGGATAAAATCTATCCCCCCTACGTTCTTCCGGCTCCTCAGATCCCTGCCAGATCTCGCCCCACTCTGAAAGCAGTTCTTTTTTGAGCTCTTCATCCTCTTCGATCTCTGCCAGTATTTTTTCCACCCGATCATAAAGTTCATTTTCCCTGAGCTCGGTGTGCGGCGGAAGCTCCGGTCCGGTATGAAACTGGAGCGATTTAGACCAGAGTATAGTCTCTCTGCCCGGATCGGCAAAGACGCGATTGAGTTCATTAATGAGTTCGGCCGCCGCTTCTGCTGAATTATCCTTGATGTACCGGTGAACCGGTCCGCGGCCTTCTACCACCCAGCGCACGATAAAGGCTCTACCCGGTTTGATTTTTTTCCCGGAGAACCAGCAGCTTTCAGGTTCGAGCAAATTCACCCTGCTGCTGCCGGGAAAATCCATTCTGTCCTCGTTTTTGAGCGCCATAAATTTCCTGGCGCGCTTTTTCAGTCTCTCTTTGAGATCTGTCAGGGTCTCAATCGTCTTATCTCCCTTTTCACCTTCCGTCGAGATGTCGACCACAAGACGCTGAAAAATAACCGGAGAGGTAGGTATGAAATTTATATTGGTAGAGCGGGAAGGATATTCTGGATCCCCCTCGACCAAAAAGCAGCCTTTGAGTCCCCGCTCACCGATACTGTGAGCCTGAGGTGTGCCGGGAAAAACAACTGCAGGAGGTTTGAGGTTCAAAACCTGCGGGCGATGCAGATGGCCCAAAGCCCAGTAATGAATATCCGACTTATTCCGCAGATCGGACTTCGAGACCGGCACATACCTGCTGCTGTCGGCAGTCAGCTGCGTATGAAGCATGCCAATATTATAACGAGCCTGATCGGGAACAGTAAAATAACGGTACATGCTCCGCTCCTCGAATCTGGATCTGTAGGACTGTCCCAGAACCCGGGCCCGGCTTTTTTTCTCCTGCGAGGGCAGCTCTGCTTCATCCGGTTTATTTCTTTCCATAAATTCCGGATGCCTGATCATCTCCGCCCCGTCCTGAGCAAAAATTTTTACATTATCCGGAAGCTCAAAGGGTTCATTTTCGACACCTCCCGGATCATGGTTGCCGGAAATAATATAGACCGCAATCCCCTCCCGCTTTAGTTCGGCAAAAAGATCCCGGAGAAAACGGCTGGCTTTGACCGAGCGGGCTCTGCGATCATACAGATCACCAGAAATAAGCAGAAAATCGACCTCTTCAGCCACCGCCGCTGCTGCCATAAGCCTGCATGCTTTTAATCCCGCCTGATTAAAAAGTTCCTCTATCCTTTTCGGAGGATTGCCCCCGTGCTTTACGGGCCTTCCCAGATGGATATCAGCCGTATGTATAAATTTCAGATTATCGCTCAGATTATCGCTCATATGATACAACTTCCTTCCCCTTCTCGCTTTCTTTCCGCTTCTTTCGGCCACTGACTATAATTTTCTCTCCTTTCAGTCGATTTTCCTGCTTCCGCCCGGTCTGGTTTTTTATCTGCATAAATGATAAAATTGATAATGCAGGATAAATCTTATCTGCTTATTTGCTCAGAAGAAAATATCAATAAATATTATCAGCGGAATGGTGTGATCTCATGGAAAACAGGAAAAATTATGTCGATAAAAAATATAATGGCTTCAACAGGCGTCAGCGCTGGTTCGCCTATGCTTTTTTGCTGGGCTTTCTGCTCAAGTACAATTATTTGCTGGTAAGAATTTTTGTTGTCCCCTCGCTGACAGGTTTGATCCTGCGCAATATAGCCTTTCTGGTGATCATCGGATATTTTCTGCTGCCTTTAGTACGACAGCGCCGCGGACGCAAAGTTCTGCTCAGAACAATGGCCGTTTTCACAGCTTTTTTTGCCGCCAATCTCTGGTATAATCGCTATTTTGGCAATTATCTGAGTCTGAATGACCTGATCGGCAGCGAAGATATAGGCAACCCTATGATCATCTTCAGGCAATTAATCAATATCGGCGATGTCATTTTCTTCATCGATATAGTCATCATGACCGCCTTTCGTAAAAAGAAACCGGAGGCCGGAGCACAGACAGTCACCGACCAAAAAGAGGGGGCAAAGCTGAGGGATCTGATTCCGGGCAGCCGAACTACAAAAATTGTGGTGATATCGATGGCCCTGCTGCTCATATTCAGCCAGACGCTCCTGACTAATTTCCAGCTGGGCAATCAAAACCCCCAAAAACTTTACCGGGACAGCACCCCAGGTTTTGTCAATGTTTTCGGTATATCTTCTCTCTATCTATTCGAAGCCTATGATATGATTCAGGCCCGCCGGCAGCCTCCGCAAGATCCCGGAATGGCGGATCTTCCCTCTTTCATTCTCGAAGATGAATTCGATGGAGAGGCGGAAATCCCTCCTGAAACGAACATCATAGTGGTTCAGGTAGAGTCACTCGACGAACAGGTTATGGATTTTCAGTACAGAGGCAGAGATGTTGTGCCTTTTTTCAATAGGTTTAAGGAGGAAAGCATTTATGCCGAAAATTTCTATGCCATGCATGTTAACGGCAGTTTTGATGCCGATTTTTCCCTGCTAACCTCTCTTTATCCCTTAAACCGCACCTATGCTTTCCGAGATAATGACATGAGCAAATTCGATTCGCTGGTCGATAAACTCAATGATAAAGGATATGAAACCCTGGCTTTTCACGGCAACGATAAATCATTTTTCCACCGGGATAAAGCTTATCCCGAGCTGGGGTTCGATAAATTTTACGGCAAAGCTGATTACTCGCTGGATGATAAAGTGATGGATAAAGAAGATTTTTATCTGGGCATCAACGATTATGATTTTTTTCTGCAGTCGATCGACAAACTGGAGAGGGCAGAAGAACCCTTTTTCGGTTATTTTATAACCGTAACCAGCCACACCCCTTTTGACTCCTATCCTGGAAATCATTATGTCGAAGAATTTTCCGATATAGAAGCTCAGTTTCTCCATGATTACTTTCAGTCTATTTCTTTTGCCGACAGGGCATTCAGGCGTTTTTATCAGGAGCTCGAGAAGAGAAACATGACCGAAAATACTCTCTTTGTCGTCTATTCCGATCACGATGCCAGCGTAGATACCGAGCTATACAGCTCGAGCGTGGATTTTGAACTCGACCGAGAGGTCAAAAAACCCGAACAGATACCCCTGATGATCAAGCATCCTGCTCTCGAACCGGAACGGATAGAAAATACCGGCACGATAACTGATCTGGCCCCCACCATTCTCGATCTGCTGGGGGCTGAAGAAAAACCCGATGAATTTCTGGGCAGATCTCTATTAAAAGGTGACGAAAAGCCTGTCTTTTTTCTGCACGAAGTTCCGCAGATATTCTATTATGACAATCTGTTTTTGCGGTATCCCGATCGCCTTGAAAAAATCGGCAGCCGAAAAAATCCCAGACGGGTTATAGAAGAACACGAAATAGATACCGACGAACTGGATGCTATAATCGATTATATGCGCCAGATTATGCCGGCTCGCGCCCGGGAAAATGTAGATTGATAACAAGAAGAGCCAGAAGAAGAGCCGATTAAAATTTTTAGCCAGGGAGGCCTGCTGTTATGTTTAAAAGTTCTCTGACCATCCTCAAAATTTCCGGTATACCGATCAAACTCCACATAAGTTTTCTGCTCATTCTGCCTTTTATGGCCGTAGCTATCGGAAACAATATCGAAGAGATAGCCGGGCTGGCCGGAGTAGAAGGAGTCGAGCTCAGCTTAGCCCCATATCTGCTCGGATTTATACTGGCAGTTCTGCTTTTTGTCAGCGTCACCCTGCACGAATTATCCCATTCTCTTGTGGCCCGCACTCAGGGTATGGAAATAAATGATATAACTTTGATGCTTTTAGGCGGAGTGGCTCAGATAGAAGATGAATCGCTGGATCCGGAGGCTGAAACCAAAATGGCCTTCGCCGGCCCTCTCCTGAGCCTGGCTTTAGGACTATTGCTGCTTTTTGTCATAAGACCGATAACCGGGTTTTTGAGCGCCGATCTGCGTCTGATAATTTTTTATCTCGGTTTTATGAACATTTTTCTGGCTCTATTCAACCTGATGCCAGCCTTCCCCTCCGATGGGGGGAGAATTTTGCGTTCTCTTCTGGCTCGCAAAACCTCCTACCTCAGGGCCACCGAAATAGCTGCCAATATAGGCAAGGGGTTTGCCGTGGTGCTGGGGCTTTTAGGCCTGCTAAACGGCCAGATAATTCTGGTGCTCATAGCTTTTTTCATATACATCGGAGCCAGTCAGGAATACAAATTCAATCTGGTCCGCGATACTTTTGCAGATTTTCGGGTTAAAGATTTGATGACCGAAAACGTTATAACTGTAAAAAGAGACATAACAGTCGGGGAACTGCTCGATAAGATGCTGCTGGAAAAGCATTCCGGATATCCTGTAGTGGATGATGAGGGCGAACTGGAAGGGTGCGTCACGCTGGAGGATATAGAGGAGATCCCCGATGAAAATCAGGAGCTCAAACAGGTAAACGAAATAATGTCCTGCGAATTAATCGAGGTGAAACCGGAAGACAAACTTTTCGACGCTTTTAAAAAGATGTCCCGGGCGGATATCGGCAGACTTATGGTTGTCAACGAACGCGAAGAACTGGTCGGCATACTGACGCGCTCGGATATAATGAAAGCCTATCAGCTTAAGAGCATCAGGGATAAAAAGCGGGGCGGTGACGAACTGGATTTTTGATCTGATTTTTCCTCATGGCAAATCAGCTCTTAGACACTGACGTTTAATCTTTCAAGCTCCTGGCGCAGATCAATATCCTCGGCGCAGTGGATGCCGTAAATTCCACTCTCCCGGGCAGCTTCTATATTCTCTTTACCGTCGTCTATAAACAGGGTGTGTTCCGGTTCCAGTCTGAACTTCTGGAGCATTATCTGATAAATTTCATCCTCAGGCTTTATGTAGGTAGCCTCACCCGAGATCACTTCATCGCGAAACAGCCCGAAAAAATCAAACTTCTCCTTAACCTCGGAAAAACCCTGAGACGGATAGTTGGAGAGTATGTAAAGAGGATAACCGGCTTCATCCAGTTCCCGGGCCACCTCTACATTTTCCTCGTTCGGCCTCATCATTTTAGACCAGCTGCCGATTGCTTTTCTAATAGTTTCAGAATCATCGGGATACTTATCACAAAAAAGCCTGATGATCTCTTCCCTCTCCAGAAGTCCTCTGTCCAGCTTTTCCCAGTCATCCGAGAAAAAGGTCTTCTCAGCCAGCTCCCGGGCCTTCTCTTCCGAATCAACATATCTGCCGTAGTAATCTACGGGGGGATATTCCAGTAGGACTCCGCCTACATCGAAGACGATATTTTTGATCAAAACTCCCTCTTCAGTTTCTTTCACTATTTACACCTCCCTGCAGTTAATTTGACCTCGTATAATTTTTAAGTTTCAGCATGGATTTCAACCGTATCCTCATCCTCCAGCTCATAATCCTGGGGCACCGGCTGACCGGGAAAACGAGCCGAACCCCAGAGCCGCGCTTTCTTCAGATTCTCAGCCAGATCTTTGTGAATAGAACGGGCAAAATCCCTGACCGTGCTTCCTCGATCGAGGGTGAAAGGATCGGGCTCGGGTTCTTTACCGGGCTCTTTGCTGTATACTCTGATTATATTAAGCCTCTCATAAAACATCTCCGGTATCCTATCGACATTTGTACCGTCCTCGAAGGAAACAGGTATTATCTCCACCCGGGGAAAAAGTTCGCGAACGACCTGCAGATTTTCCTCTGCTCCCTCCAGATCTATTTTGCTGGCAAAGATGGTCAGTTCCGAAGGATTGAAAGCTTTAACCCCCTCAGGTACTTCATCCAGAACTATGCGTTTGCTGCGCAAAAAATCGAGGGTGCCGGAAAGCTGATCAAGGCAGTTCTCCGAAGCGGCATCTATCATTATGACCGGAAAGGCAGCCCGCTGGATAGCGCCGATCATGGGCCCGGGAACATCCTCGGGAACCAGTGGAGGTGTATCTATCACCTGGATCTGTACGTCTTCATATTTAACCATTCCAGCCTGAGGTTTATTGGTTGCAAAAGGATAATTTGCCACTTCGACGGGTGCGTTGCTGAGAGATGCCAGCAGCGAAGATTTGCCGGTATTGGGATAACCCAGCATGATTATCTGCCCGGCCCCTTCTTTTTTGATCTTGTAGGGGTTATATTGGGCCTTCTCATCGCTCTTCTCTTTCTGCTCCTTGATATTGGATATCTTTCTTCTCAGCTCGGCCTGAAGTTTATCTGTGCCCTTATGTTTGGGCATAACAGCCAGCATTTCCCTCAATGCAGCCAGCTTTTCATCGGGAGTGCTGGCTTCCTGATAGACTTTTTCGGCTTCATAATATTCCGGCGGAAGATTGGCAGGCATCTATTTTAAAACCTCCCATAAATTTGTCATAAATTATTATAACACAGTCGTCAAAAAACATCACATCCGCCTTTCAGCCGCCGCAGGATCCATTAATATCAAAAAAATACCTCAATAATCTTCACGTAAGTATTCCTCAAAAGGTTCAGCCCGCCGCCTGATAGAAGATCAGACGCCGGGCTGAAAAATTTACCCCTATCCAGACGGCTACCGGGGGGCAGCTAATATCTGAAGGGGTTTAGAGCCCGTATTCTAGCGGACTCTAAGATAATATTTCTGGTTCGGTATTAAAATTCCTGCAAGAAATTTTTAACATTGTTCTTTATCGATGACAGTTTTCGTCTTCCTCCTGAAAACAGGGTATATAACGAGCACACACCCTGATAGCCTCTTTCAGGCTCACGGGGCTGGCGATGCCCTCTCCAGCGATATCGAAGGCTGTACCGTGATCTACCGAAGTTCTCAGAAAAGGCAGGTTGTTGGTCAGGGAAACTGTGCGCTCAAAATCGACCATTTTAGCCGCTATATGTCCCTGATCATGATAAAGAGAGATCACCGCATCATATTCTCCCTGTCGGGCAAAATGAAAAACACTGTCAGCCGGCAGAGGCCCCTCTATATCATAACCCTGCTGTCGTGCTCTTTCGACCGCAGGTTTTATCTCTTCCATCTCCTCGGTGCCGAAAAGCCCTTTTTCACCTCCATGAGGATTTAGCGCTGCTACGGCCAGACTGGCCTCATAAATTCCCAGCCTATCCAGGGCCTGATTGCTTTCGACGATATTCTCATAAACCCTCTCTTCAGTTATTTGATCGCAGGCTTCTCTGAGCGATACATGGCGGGTCAAAAAGAAAATCCTCAGATCATGAACTTCGAACATTGTCAGGGGATAATCAGTATCAGTAAGATCACCCAGCATCTCCGTATGCCCTATATAATCGACTCCCCCGGCTTTTAATGACTCCTTATTTATCGGGCCGGTGACAATTCCATCAAGCCGACTTTCTAAAGCGAGTTCACAGGCCCTCTCTATATATTCATAGGAGGCCCGCCCGGCTCCGCCGCTGACCTGACCGAATTCTATCTCTTCCATTTCGATATTATCCATATCGTAAAGATTTATATAATCGGAATCATAATCTGCAAATTCTCCGTTAAGCTCCCTGATTTCTTTATCGACATCAGCGATATCGCGGGCTTTTTCCAGCACCTCTCTGTCACCAAAAACTATCAGTTCTGCCATTCCGGCTATCTCGCTGTCGGCCAGTGTTTCGACCGTTATTTCCGGGCCTATGCCGGCCGGATCACCCATGGTTAAACCTATTCTGTGCTTCACAGATCATTCCTCCTCCGCCTTAATATTATCTATACAGAGCTTCATGGCATCCTCGTCTCCGATCAGACCTCCTTTGCTGACAAAAGGAAGTCCGGCCAATTCTCCCCCTATCAGGCGTCCGCGCACAGCCAGGGGAATAATTTCTTCTTCAACCTCGATACCTCGGGCGTTCAAACGCTCGAGCATTGCTTTGACATTATCACCACCGCTGACAAAAATTCCGGCTGGCTCCTCGAGCCCGGCCAGAAGTCCGGCAGCAATCTCAGCTATCCCGGAAGTGATCCGTTCCATAATTTCCTCCGCTTCTCCAGGCTCCAGCTGATTTATATCTTCTTCAAAATCAGCAAAAGCTTTGAGCTCCTCATCGCTCAAAATATCATCGCGGGTACGGGCGCTCACGATTCCTATAATAGAGCTTTCTCCCGCTCTTTTCCGCAGATCGTTCTGACAGCGGCTGATCTCCTCCTCTCTCAGCTCCGGCTGCAGAAGCTTTTTGACATCCGCTTTCACCAGAGCTGGATCCCGGTTAGCCTCCAGATGATCAAGCTGTCCTCTGGTGATTTCAGTGGCGCTGCCAACTGCCATGACCACCGTTTTAGAAGAGGCAATTTTCTTTCTGCCCGGCAGCAGACTGCCAGCAGCCCGGGTGAAAGGCCCGGGATCGGCAGTGACAAAATTAAATTCTATATTCTGCAGAGCCCGGGCAATAGCATCAATATCCTTTTCCTCCACAGCATCACAGACAATTATCTCGCAGCCCTCCTGTCGGCGCCGCCTTAAAGCCTCTTCGAGCCGGTAACCGCCGTCTAGAACCTGGCATAGCTCCACCCGGCCTATCTGACGGTCCGTCTGCCGCGAGATAATCTCGGGAACGAAACTTTTGTTCACCGGATTATTTGGGTCTTCAGCCGCCCCGGTCCTCTCCAGCGGGCGTGAATTTACCAGCAGATACCCCCCCACACAGATGCGACCGGATGAGGGAAAGGCCGGCACAACCACCGCCGCATAATCATCTCCCAGAGCGGCGAGCAGCCCGTCAAGTTCAGCACCTATATTGCCGCGCAACGTGCTGTCCAGGCGCTTGTTTATCAATCCGGGTAGTTCACCGCTTTTAAGAATATCAGAAGCCGTCTTTTCAACCCTTTCACGTGCCTTCCCGGCAGCAATGCCTCTGCTGGCAGTATTCACAGCAGCAGCTGCAAAATCAGCCAGCTCCGATTCAAAATCCGGCAGCGGATAATCAAAAGAAGCGGTGCGAAATCCCTCCTTAGAAAGCAGAACTCCGGTGGCGTTGGCCCCGGTCAGGTCATCGGCAATAACCAGCACCTCAACCATACGATCACCTCCCGGTACCAGACGGGACAAAATCTACAGCTTCCGACAGCCTGAGACTATTTTTCATAAACAGCTCCCCTGTCTCCGGAGGTAACGAACTGGGAATAACGGGCCAGATAGCCTTCTTTGACTTTGGGCTCGATTGTTTCCAGTTGCTCCAGCCTGCTTTGCAGTTCCTCATCTTCGACCAGTAGATTTATCTCGCGTTCCGGAATATTTATCTCTATCTCATCTCCTTCCTCGACGGCGGCAATCGGACCGCCCTCCATAGCTTCGGGTGATATATGGCCTATCGATGCTCCCCGGGAAGCTCCCGAAAAACGGCCGTCAGTTATGAGAGCCACCTCTTTATCGAGGCCGATGCCAGCTATAACCGAGGTGGGGCCGAGCATTTCGCGCATGCCGGGTCCGCCTTTGGGGCCTTCGTATTTAATCACAACCACATCGCCGGCCTCTATCTCGCCGTCGTACATGGCTTCCACAGCTTCTTCCTCGCTCTCGAAAACCCGGGCCGGTCCGCTATGGGTCAGCATTTCCTCTGCTACAGCCGATTGTTTTACCACACAGCCGTCCGGAGCTATATTACCCTCGAGAATTGCCAGCCCCCCCTCCTCGTGATAGGGGTTGTCGACTGACCGGATCACATCTTCATCCAGCACCTCGGCTTCGTCGGCAATCTCACCCAGAGTCTGGCCGCTAACCGTTCTGGCCTCTTCATCGATAACCTCCAGCTCCGTAAGTCTCTTAATTACAGCCTGGACGCCGCCGGCATAGTAGATGTCCTCCATGTAATGTGAACCGCCGGGACTCATGTTACAGAGGTGGGGAACTTCTCGCCCGATCTCATCGAAGCGGGATATTTCGAGATCGACTCCGGCTTCATCCGCTATAGCCGGTAGGTGCAGCACAGAATTGGTGGAGCCGCCCAGGGCCAGATCTACAGCGATAGCGTTTTCGAAGGCTTCCTTCTGCATTATGTCCCGGGGCTTTAAATCCTGCTCCAAAAGATCCATTATTCGACCTCCGGCCCGGGTGGCCAGTCGCTTTCTTTCGGCCATGACAGCCGGTATGCTGCCGTTGCCGGGCAGCCCCATACCCAAAACCTCGGTCAGACAGTTCATCGTGTTGGCAGTAAACATGCCGGCACAGGAACCGCAGCCGGGACAGGAATGGCTTTCGATCTCTTTGAGCTCCTCTTCATCGATTTCTCCGACCTTGGCCTGGCCTACAGCCTCAAATACATCTTTGAGATCCCGCCGCTGTCCTTTCCATTTACCGGCCAGCATGGGTCCACCGCTGACCAGCAGGGCCGGAATATTGAGACGGGCTGCTGCTATCAGCATTCCCGGTATCACCTTATCGCAGTTAGGCACCATGACCAGAGCATCAAAACCGTGAGCCAAGGTCATAGCTTCGATCGTATCCGCTATCAGCTCCCGGCTGGGAAGCGAATACAGCATCCCCCTGTGATTCATGGCTATGCCATCACAGATCGCTATAGTGGGAAATTCCAGCGGTGTTCCTCCGCTGGCCCGGACACCATTTTTCACCGCGTCCACGATCTGATCGAGGTGAACATGACCGGGAACTATCTCATTGTGAGAGTTTACAACACCGATAAAAGGACGGGAAATCTCCTCATCACTGTAACCGGAAGCCTTGAGCAGACTGCGGTGAGGAGCTCTCTCCACTCCCTTTTTAACTTTATCACTGCGCACTGTTTATCATCTCCCTGCTGGCAAAATTTTGGGGCAGCCCGAAATTCGTTCAGCAGACTCTGCTAAACTCACAGATGATCTACAAATTCCGGACTGCCTAATTCAGCTATTTTCTTTCGAATTTCAATCTGCTAACCGTGCCTGATCTGAGATTACTTCAGCTCCAAACTGTGATCAAATGGGGATAATAAGCGATCCCAAAAATGCAATGATCAGACCGAGCACACCTATGATTCCTGTCACAACCGTGTAGGTTTTGAGACCTCCCCTGGTGGTCAGACCGGATAGTTTGGTGGTTATCCAGAAACCACTGTCATTGACATGCCCGAGACAGAGACCGCCGGTACCTATGGCCACAGCCACCCAGATGGCGCTGACGTCTGCACCGCCGATAATCGGTGCCATCAGTCCGCCGGCAGTAAGTATGGCGACAGTACCCGATCCCTGGGCGATCCTGAGCAGAAACGCGGTCAACCAGGCCAGAAGAATAAGATTAATACCAAATCCTTCCGCTGTGGATTCTATAACTTCTGCTACTCCCGAAACATCGAGCACTTCGGCGAAGCTGCCGCCGGCACCTGTTATCAAAAGCACCAGACCAGCGGAGGCCATTGCCTTCGAGAGCGCCTGATTAACTGCATCTTTAGCCAGATGAGAGGAGGCCACCATATAAGCCAGGAGAGCACCTATCAGCAGAGCTATGGTCGAGCTGGAGATGAAATGAATGAAAGGAGGCGTCTCCCCGTAAACAGCCTCGCTCACAGTACCTGTCAGAATCAACACTACCGGAGCTAAAATCGGCAGCATGGAACCGGCAAATCCGGGCAGTTCTTCGGGCCTCATATCTTCAGCTTCTTCCATATCTTCGATGGCGGCATGGTCGAGATCCTTCTCCGGATTGAAAAAGCCTCTGTCCAGAAAGAAGATTTTGTAAATATAGACAGAGAGAATAACCAGCAGCACGCCGGCCACCGCACCGACTCCTATCATAAGTCCCAGGTCTATATCCAGCATCTCGGCTAAAGCCAGCGGGCCGGGAGTAGGTGGAACCAGCATGTGAGTTGCGAGCGCTCCGGAAACCAGGGCTGCTACAAAAAGCGCGATGGTCCTGCCTGTCAGCTTGGACATACTGCGCGCGATGGGAATAATTATAACATAAACGACATCGTAAAATACAGGAATTGACCCTATAAATCCGGTGCCGGCAGTGGCAAAGGAAGCTTTATCCTCGCCAAAAATATCCAGAAGCTTATTGGCGATGGAATGAATTCCTCCGCAGGCAGCCAGCAGCTGACCGAGCATGATGCCGAAACCGATGGGAAGACCGATAGCTGCCATCATATCGCCGAAGCCGGCGCCGATGGAGTCTATCGTTGTTTCAAAACCCAGCCCTACTGCCAGACCATAATAGGTCGAGGCTATAATCAGTGTCATGGCGGGATTGAGCTCGAATTTCATTATCAAAATAAGAATTATGAAGACCGCAATGCCAACGTGTAAAAGCAGCATTATTTAATTATACCTCCTCGTCGAATTATAAATTCAAACTTTTTACTGCGCTCTTCTCAGAATGAGGAATTATGGTTTTGTCGCAATCAGCTGACAGCTGCTTGAAGTTTTAACCGGTCTCTTCGCGCAGGCAATTGAGTATTCTGCCAAAATAAAGCGTGTGCAGGTCCCATTCCGGATAACAGTCTTCCAGCACTTCGCTTTCGACAAGCTCCTTATCCATGCTCTGACTGTATTCCAGCGAACATTCATAATGAACATCACATCCACCGATGAGCGGAGTATGTACCTCATTACCTGAAAGCTTTTCCAGGTCACATTCAGCGAACTTGTCGTAATTGCGGCCGGAACGGGAACCGCAAAACTCAAGCTCCTCCTCAAGGCCGGAAAATGGTATGCTTACGGTGAATTCATCAGCCTTTTCTATCAGCTTAAAAGTGTGACGAGACTCCCTCACCAGAACCAGCAGCATCGGAACCCTCCAGATAATTCCCAGAGAAGCCCAGCCTATGGTCATGGTGTTGAGTTCGCCGCTGCTCTGGACCGTCAGAAAACCTCCGCTGTCCAGAGCTTCTGTTACCTCAGTGAGATGTTCATTATATTCGATCTCTGTCAGCTGCAATCTCTCACCTCCTTTCCCGCTGCAAATTTTGTCGGCTTTTTCTGCCGGAATAAAAATGGTTCTTCTTGTTATCAGTTGATAGATATCGTATAGGATCACTATCATGATAATAATGACAAGAAGATCCTTAAAGGATATCACTACCGGCAGTCAGCGATCAGCAAAATTTTAAATCTCTCAGCTGCCGCCTCCAGTAGAAGTTTCAGGTCGGATGACCGCTCCTTTATCAGCCGACTCGGCCAGCGAAGCGTAGGTGGCCAGATAACCACTATCTATTTTGAGGGAGGGACGCTCCCACTCCTCCAGCCGGCGGGAAATCTCCTCATCATCAACATGCAGATGGAGTGAGCGCTCAGGAATATCTATGGTTATTTTATCTCCTTCCCGCACGGCGGCCAGCGGACCTCCTTCATAGGCCTCGGGAGAGATATGACCGACAAAACAGCCGTTGTTGGTTCCAGAAAAACGTCCGTCGGTGATCAGAGCTGTCTCCAGAGCCAGACCCTTACCGTAAAGCAGCTTGAGCGGCTTATACATCTCCCTCATGCCAGGTCCACCTTTAGGCCCCTCGTACTTTATGACCAGCACATCGCCAGATTCTATCTCATCCCCGCTGATAGCCTGATTGGCCTCCTCTTCGGAGTTAAATACCCTGGCCCGGCCAGTAAATCTATGCATATCGGGATGTATGGCCGAGGGCTTGGAAACGCCGGTGTTCGGAGCAATATTGCCCCGAAGGATGGCCACTCCCCCCTCTCCTTCATGAGGATTCTCAGGTGTCCGAATCAGATCTTCATTCTCTATTTCTGCTCCCCGAAAGTTCTCCTCGACGGTACAGCCGTTTACGGCGAGAGCATCGCCATCCAGATAATCCCGCAAACTTTTATAAAGAGCCTGAACTCCGCCGGCCCGCTCAAAATCAGGAACATTGTATTTATCGGTGGAGGGATAAATTCTGGCCAGATAGGGTGTTTCCCGGCTGTATTTTTCGAATACATCGATCGAGAGGTCGATCCCGGCCTCGCTGGCCAGCGCCATCAGATGCAGAACGGCATTCGTGGACCCGCCGAAAGCTATAGTGGTTCGCACCGCGTTTTTCAGAGATTTCTCGGTGATGATCTCGTCAGCGGTGATATCCTCTTCCACCTGATCGACGATATTGCGGCCCGTCTGGCGGGCCAGCCTCGTCCGCCGGGCCGAGGTCGCCAGCGCCGTTCCGCCGCCGGGCACCGTCATTCCCAGGGCCTCGGCCAGAGCCGACATGGTGTTGGCGGTGCCCAGAAAAGAACAGGAACCGCAGGTGGGGCCGGCTTTATCTTCCAGCTCCCGGTACTCCTCCAGCGTTATCTCGCCGTTCTCGAGCATGCCCAGAGCCTCGGTCAGCGAGGTTATATCCGATGTGCGGCCGTCAAAACACATGCCTCCCTCCATAGGACCTCCAGGTAACAGGATGGAGGGAATCTCCAGCCGGGCGGCCGCCATAAGCATACCCGGCACGATTTTATCACAGGAACCCAGAAGCACCACCGCATCAAGTCTATGAGCCTGAACCATTAGTTCGACGCTGTTGGCGATCACCTCCCGGGTCGGCAGAATATAATGCATGCCATCATTGCCCTGCGCTATGCCATCGCAGGCAGAGATCACTCCGAATTCCAGCGGCGTCCCGCCGGCCTGCCAGATGCCATCCTTAACCGCTTCTGCCACCCGATCGAGATTATATGAACCCGGAACCAGCTGATTCCAGCTGTTGGCCACCCCGATCAGGGGACGCTCCAGAGCTTCATCGTCAAATCCCATCGATTTAAAAAGTCCGCGCTGCATCGAATTCTCCGGTATGCTGGTAACTTCATCGCTGCGCCTTTTCATGCTATCACTCCTCTGTTATTTAACACCTATTGAAATCCCTTATATTTCGGTTTTTCTTGTTATCAAGTGATAGATATCGTATAGGATCACTATCATGATAATAATGGCAAGAAGATCATAAATTTCAAACCTGTACCCGGCTGAGCCCGGCCAGCCGCATGACATTTTCGGCCGTGTCGGCCAGAAGTTTTTCAGTCCGGGCGCCTATCGATTCGAGACTGTCCGGCCTGTCTATGATAGAAAAAATCGCCTCCAGCCCGTACTCGTAATTCTGCCTATATCCCTCTCCCAGCGATCCGGCTATGCAGATCACCGGCCGCCCGGGGCTGTCTTTCTTCGCCAGCTCTGTGACGTGTCTGGGGGCTTTATCATGCACGGTCTGACTGTCTATCTGACCCTCTCCGGTGATCACCAGCTCTGCATTTCCCAGCTGCTTTTTCAGCTCATTGGCCTCGGCCACAATTTTAGCACCCAGCCTCATATCAGCATCCAGCACACAGGAAAATCCTGCCCCCAATCCGCCGGCCGCTCCGGCCCCGGACACCTGCTGAGCGTCGACATCGAACTCCCCCTTAAAAATTCTTTCGTTAAATTTTTTCATGTTCTCATCTATTTCTTCCACCATTTCAGGGGTAGCCCCTTTCTGCGGACCGTAGACCCGGGCAGCTCCCTCCGGTCCATAAAGAGGATTGGAGACATCACAGGCTACTTCTATCTTTGTTCCGAAAAGCCGGTTATCGACATTTTCGGTCTTTACTTCGACTATTTTGCCCAGCTCGCCGCCGCCAAATCCGGCTTCCTCGCCGCTCTCGGTCTTAAACTCATAACCCAGAGCCTGCAGCATACCCACCCCGGCATCCATGGTGGCGCTGCCGCCTATGCCGACGATAATATGTTCAGCGCCTCTGTCCAGAGCCGCGGCGATGAGCTCGCCTGTGCCATAAGTGGTCGTGCGCCGGGGGTCGACGCTTTCTACATCCACATAGGTAATTCCCGACGCAGCCGCCATCTCTATAACTGCACGACCATCGCCCAGATCGCCAAAACGGGCTTCCACCCGTTCTCCGGTCGGACCGGTGACCTCTCTGCGAACGATTTCGCCCTGATGGGCATCGACCAGAGCCTGTACGGTCCCTTCGCCGCCATCAGCCATCGGAACTTCTATACATTCTGCTTCAGGCTCGACCCGATGTATACCTTTGCTGACGGCCCGGGCAGCCTCGAGAGCTGTTAGACTTCCTTTAAAAGAATCGGGAGCAATCACAATCTTCACCTGTTATCATCTCCTCCGTTTTACCGACCTTTAACTTTCCCGCTGACCGGATATCTGATTTGTAATATTTTTAATTTTTTGCATTTCATAAATCAAACTCACGTTTAATTCAATTCAATTTCCGGGACTTCCTCGGCTATTCTCTTTTCTAAAAATTCCGGCTTCTCATCGTCACAGATAAAATAATCCAGACTGCTCAGATGACACACCCTGTGCACCGATTTTTTTCTGTATTTGGTATGATCAGCCAGCAGAAAAGATCTGTCCGCCGAATCTATCATCTTTCTTTTGAGAGCAGCTTTTTCGGGCGTGGGTGTGGTGAGATCAAAATCCTCCGTCAGAGAAGAGGTGCCGATAAAGGCTAAATCGACGTAAAATTCATCAAAAAAATTCTCAGCATGAGGTCCGATGGCCGAACCCACCTCCGTCTGTATCAATCCTCCAGCAAAGTAGAGGGTTATGTTGGCAAAGCTGAAAAGCTCCCCCGCTATATTGAGATCGCTGGTTATTATCGTCAGCTCCTGGCTGAATTTTATATTTTGCGCCAGAGCTAAAGTGGTGGTGCCGGCGTCCAGAATGAGAGTTTGTCCGGAAGCTATAAAATCCCGGGCTTTATCGGCTATCTGCCTTTTTTTATCCATATTGCGGATGCGCTTTCTGGGAAAAGGCGTCTCGCTCCGGCTGACTGCCCCTCCCCTTGTCCGGAGTATCTCATTTTTATCCTCCAGATACTCCAGATCTCTCCTTATGGTCATCTCGGAAACCTGAAATTCTTCGGCCAGCTCTTTGACTCTGACACTGCCGCCCGTTTTTACTTTCTCCAGAATACTTTTACGCCTGTTTTTTTTGTCCATAACCTCACCCTGGATCGAAATGTTATGTTTTCTGCAAAAATAATCTATGTTTATTATAAAAATTTTTAATTTTACTGTCAAGCACTCATGTTTAACTGCTGAAAAAATGTTAAGTCGGAGGGTTTTGCTTTTCCGGATGTTCTGGCAGGTACATCCAGCTTCAATCATGAATAATAAAACAAAGAACAAATTTCCGAAAAAATCGAAAAATACCTCCCCCTGCTCTATTTTTTATGGTATAATTAAGTTGAGGGAAGTTGTCGGGGGAGGTGCCTCCGAACTTCCTTTGCAGCACAGCTATTACGACCTTATCACCCCGGGAAATAACTGCCCCCTTTTCCCGGGGACTTTTTTGTCTTCAGGATAACTTTGATCTCGTTTTTAAAATCTAAAGCCTTCCGATGAGAATTATGGTCCGGAAATTATGGTCACTTCAGATAAATTTTTGATCTCCGCTGGCTCGCACTTATAAATCCTATCCAGCAGAGCGCGGCGGAACGAGGCCGGGCTGCTCTCTTCTGCAGCAGCCAAATCAGCCGCAGCCGCAAATGCAGCAGCTCCGGTTACAGCTGTCCTGAGATTTAAATTTTCTCTCTGCCGGTTCTTTTCTCTTTCGACCCGGATTTCTTGAGCTGCTGCCATAGCCCCCAGCGTGCCGGCCAGCATACAGCCTGTTCCCACTATCCTTCCCAGAAGAGGTGTGCCGGCCTCCAGACGGCATATGTAATCTTCATCAGCTGCCAGATCCATACTCCCCGTAACCAGCACAGCACAGCTGTATTTTTCCGCCAGATACAGGGCGCTTTTTTCCAGCTTTTGATGTTCGCCCTGAGATTCAACCCCTCTCACCCGGGCTTTCCTGCCGGCCAGAGTACTTATCTCGCCTGCATTTCCCTTGATTATGTCCGGGGGATGGGTCTGTAGAAGCTCCTGCACGAAATCCGTTCTATAGGAGGTAGCCCCGACTCCCACAGGATCAAGAACTACCGGGATACCTTCTGCGGCCGCGCTTTCGGCAGCCCGGACCATGCCGGAACAGCTATTCTCATCTATCGTGCCGGTATTGAGAACCAGCGCTTCAGCCGAGGAGGCCATCTCGCCGCTTTCCTGAGGGGAGTGAGCCATTACAGGCAGAGCTCCCCAGAGTCTGATCACCTCGGCCACATCTGCCACCGTCACATAATTGGTTATAGCATGTACCAAGAGACTCTCATCTTCCAAAATTTCCAGCAGTTCGCCGTCGATAATATTCGAACTACCTTCACCTGACATCGGCTTCATCCCCTTTCCCGGCTCTGTTAATCCTATCGATCATCTCTTCAGCCGTCTTTTTCACATCATCAGCCTGGTTGAGAGCGCTTATCACGGCCGCTCCTGCGGCTCCAGCCCGGACAACTTTCCCGATATTATCGGGGGTTATTCCGCCAATAGCCATTACTGGCAGATCGGTAAGCTGAACTGCTTTTTTGAGCCTTTTCAGTCCCACCGCCTGCCTCTCTGAATCCAGACGTTTAGATTTCGTGGAAAAGACAGAGCCAAAACCTATATAGTCCACTATCTCCTCATTCAAATTCTTTACCTGTTCCGGACTGGAAGCCGAAACTCCAATAATTTTATCCGGTCCGAGCAATTTTCTGGCCTCCTGATAGGGCAGATCCTGCTGGCCGAGATGCACGCCGTCAGCTTCCAGCGCCATAGCCAGATCGACCCTGTCATTGATTATCAGATCGGCCCCCTGCTCCCGGGTGATCTTTCGCAGCTTCTGACCCAGCTGATAACGACTGCGCAGATTCAGATCTTTCTCCCGCAGCTGAACCACACGCACTCCACCGGCCAGAGACTTTTTCACCACATCGACGCTGGTATACTCAGGTGCCAGAACCGATTCCGTGATCAAATAAAGATCCCGGTCGGCAATCGAGCTCATATTTTATCCACCTCCTCACCTGCAGCCAGATGGTTGACGGGGTCGATGCCCGCGCCCAGTTCAAAACCTGTTCTGATAGCGCTGGTGATAAATTCTTTGGACTTCGCCACCGCTGCTTCCAGCTCCAGTTCCCGGGCCAGATAGGCAGCTATGGCGGCAGAATACGTGCAGCCTGTTCCGTGAGTGTTGTTAGAAGGCAGCCTGGGAGCGGAAAACACCCTGGTTTTTTCCCCATCAAAAAGAAGGTCAAAAGCCTCATCTCCTCCCAGATGGCCGCCTTTGACCAGCACCGCCTCCGGCCCCAGCTCAAAAAGTCCCCGGGCCAGTTCTGCCAGCAGATCCCGTTCTTCCCCGGCAGTCAGCTCATCCGGCGAAAATTCTTTTTTCGCTTCTTTCTGACCGTACAAAAGTATTCTGGCCTCCTGCAGATTGGGTGTTATGACCGCCGCCTGCGGCAGCAGCTTCTGGCGGACAGTCTCCACCGCCTCCTCTGCCAGCAGCAGGTCTCCGCTGGTAGCTACCATGACCGGATCGACCACCAGATCGAATTGATCATACTCGCTCAATTTATCGGCCACAACCTGCACTATATCCGCATCGGCCAGCATGCCTGTCTTACCGGCTTCCGGGTGCAGGTCGGAAAAAACCGAATCCAGCTGCTCCTTTACAAATTCTGGAGAAAGAGCTCTGACAGCCTGCACTCCCAGCGTGTTCTGAGCGGTAACCGCAGTTATCACCGACATCCCATAGGTATTGAGTACTGTCATAGTCTTGAGATCGGCCTGAATTCCGGCCCCGCCGCCTGAGTCAGACCCGGCAATAGTCAAGACTCTGGGTGGATCTTTCTGCAGCTCGGATTTTTCAGTCATGAATATCTCCTCCCTTTGATTTTACCGGTTAAAAATTTGAATTTAATTTTAGATCTGACACCTTTCGCATTCAAACCTGAAATCTTTATACATACTAAAAACGGGGACACAGCCCTGAAAACCTGTGCAGGTGGGCTATGTCCCCGTAATTTTCACCGTCCAGCTGATAATCTCAACAGCCGGGACATAACTTCCCTGCGCAGGCATTATCCTGTTCAGGTTCGAGGGGATCGGGTAAATTCCCGTCTCAGCCGTCAGATAATCCGGCTCCCCCAGTCATGCTCAAATATAAAATTTAGGATCTGCTTGTCTTCAGTTGGTAAATAGGGATCACAAAAAAACTTATTTAATTAAACTGGAAGATATAAAGCTTCGTTTACAATGAAATTTTTCTTTGCTTTTCAGCGATTCAAATAATGTCCAGAATCCGTTCGGGAGTTTCAATCAGCTCATCGGCCAGCTCTTCCAGATCTTCCCGGGACCCCACTCCGCATAAAACCCCGACTACCAGGCCGGCACCAGCCCGGCGGCCGGTTTTAAGATCTGTAGGAGTATCTCCAACCATTGCGACCTCCGGACACTCCAGAGACATCTCAGAACAGAAATCCTCCAGAACAGCCGGATCGGGTTTATCAGGCATCTCATCATCGCCGCAGGCTATATAATCGAAATAATCGGTAATATCCAGCTCTTTCATTATGGTCAGAGTTGAAGGTCTGGTATCAGCTGTGGCCAGCCCCAGCCGATAACCGCGCTCACTCAGTTCGGAAAAAAGCTCATGCAGATCGGCTGTTTCGCGCAGATTTTTAGTATAATCTATCTCCTCGACGCTGTTTTCCATTATCCCGTAAATTCTATCCTCCAGCTCTTCCCTGGACCGTCCGATCTGAAAATCCTGCTCCAGCAGATAATCAGTCAGCTGCCGGGCCGATCGGTCTACCGTGGCCTGAGCCAGATTGCCGTCGGGATCGATATAGCTGTCATCGGTGTCTAAACCGAAAATGTCCATAATCCCTGCTTCCAGCCGCTCGTATTCAGACGCGCGGGGATCTACCGGGGTGAATTCTGCTATGATTTTTTCGGCGGTCCTTTCCACCATGGGCAGCCAGAGGGTATAAAAATCTATTATGGTACCATCTTTATCGAAGACAATTCCCTTGATATCGGACAAAGCAAAAACCTCCTGTCGACGTATACTGAAGTTTAAAACTAACAGATTCCGGAAAATGCTCAGAATTCAGTCCTGTTCCTCCTGTTCGGCCAGCATATCTGCCAGCTTCTGACCGCCCACACCCACCATATCCGGCGTGCGCTCTTCCAGATAGACAACAAAATTATCCTCATCTATGCCGGTAACCTCGCTTCCAACCCTGGTAAGCCCTTCGATGGCCTCCTGTTTTTGTTCCTCGTCAAGCTCGGGGCAGTAAAAATGAATAGTTGGCATATTTTTAGCCTCCTGTTCTGTTATTCTTTTCCGGATCATCTACCTGCTGCTTTACCCGCTTCTAAAAGCTGTCAGACTGACCTACCTGCGATAGGCATTATACAAATTTTAGGTAAAATTTGCAAATTGACAAACTGGCCTATCGCCCTCAGGCTTAATCCAGCAAAGAACCAGCAAAAAATTCAGGTCGATCAATCCTTATGCCAGAGTTTTTGTTTGCTGGTCGAAACAGCGAATAAACCTTCATCCACAAGTTCCTGAACTTCATCTTTTGTTCGTATCAACCCTCCGCCAATTACGGGACAGGATTTTTTGACGCTTTCGATGAAATAAGGGGCAGCTATTCCCGGTAAAATTTCTACCGCGTCAGGTTTGTTGCTATTTAACATATCCCGACCGCTTTTGATAGCTGCCGAATCAAGCAAAAACAGCCTCTGCACGGCCATAAGATCCTTTTCCCGGGCGGCCCTGATCACGTTTCCCCGGGTTGAGACCAGACCATCGCAAAGCTCTTTTTCGGCCAGATAATCAACAGCCTGCCTGTCATTGGCCAATCCCTTGACCAGATCGAGATGAATAAAAACAAGTTTATCGTTTTCTTTAATACGCCGGACCATCTCCGGTATATTTATAAGATCGGCCTCGAGCAAAAAAATTATGATCACATCGCTATTTAAAGCTTTTTTTAAAGCCCGTTCTCCCCGCACGCCTGCTATCACGGGGTGATCCTCCAGATAATTGCTGAGATGCTGCATGCTATCTCCTCCCGCTTTGCTCGAACAAAATTCACTCTCCGGTCAATTCTTCGCGCAGTGAAAGGGCGGCCTCCGCCTCATCGGTGATGATCATATCGACCCCCAGCTCGATCAATTTTTCGATGCGGTCATGGTCGTTGGTTCCGTAAGCAGCGACTTTCAGCCCATTGCGGTGAGCGCCGGACAGCATTTTTTCGGTCACCGTTCTGTGCAGGGGGATAAGATGGTCGGCACCGAGCTGACGCGCGTAATCCCAGGGCCTGTAAAGCCGGGAATAGTATAAGATACCTTTTTTCATATCAGGAGCTATCTCGTGTAGATTATGGATGGTGTAGTGATTGAAGCTGGTAACAAGGGTTTTCTCTTCCACTCCCCGGGCCGCCAGAACCTGAACCAGCTTCTCCTCCTGCTCAAGATCATCGCCGTCGCGCTGTTTTAGCTCTATATTGATTATCTCCATATTTTCCACCGCGGCCAGAGTCTCTGCCAGAGTGGGAATATACTGTTCGCCGTTTTTAGTGCTGCCCGTTTCCAGTTTGATCTTTTTTAGCTCGCTCAGGCTGTAATCGCTCACATAACCGCTGCTTTTGGTATGTTTATCGATCTTTTGATCATGGAAGACCACCAGCTCGTTATCTCTTGTAAACTGCACATCCAGCTCTACTCCATCTCCATCGCCTTTAGCCGCCTGCTCAAAGGCCAGAATTGTATTGGCCGGTGCATTGTTCTCATCGCCTCTGTGATAAATTATCTTTGAACTCATTTTTATTGTAAAACCTCCAGTACTGTTATGATTAACTTCTTAAAGCTCGACAA
The DNA here is from genome assembly GCA_964436625.1 of uncultured Halanaerobiaceae bacterium. Lineage (GTDB taxonomy): Bacteria > Bacillota > Halanaerobiia > Halanaerobiales > Halarsenatibacteraceae > Halarsenatibacter. Next base: position 25,836 of record CAYTDP010000005.1, read on the forward strand.
TCTCAAACTCACAAAAAAGTTTTTCAGCCGTCAGGCCGCGAATCCCTATGATAAAGCGCTGCCGCTCCCAGAAGAAAAAAGGCACATAGAATATAAAGGCGCTGCACCGGCAGTCCCAGCCCGACCAGGTTAAGAGCCAGCGGCCCCAGAGCAGCTCCTACATCACCGGCAGTAGTCATCCCCGCCATCCGGCTGCGCAGGCTGTAACCCGTAAATTTACCCGTATTGACATACAGCAAAACCGCCAGCAGACTGGTCAGCAAAAAAATAGCGCCGGGCAGTAACAGCACAATTAAGGGTGCATCGACCAGAGCAAAAATAACCAGAAGAATGCCCTGGGCGATCAGAGCTGTTTTCAGCAATACCCGGGAATCGAGAATGTCGCTGAGATAACCCATAAACGGGCTGAAGATTATATCAAAAAGATAACGGGAAGATAGCACCATTCCGCTGACAGCGGCAATACTCACAGTCCAGAAGAATATACCGATCTCATCGCCGTAAAGCTGATTCAGATAAAAACCGTAGCTGGAATTTATCACACCTCTGGCGGTAAAATGTACGGCCAGACCGGCCGCCAGCAGTGCAGCAAAGGATGGGTCGCGAATGAGGTTTAAAAGAGAGGTCAGACCACTTTTTTCCGGGACCACCATCTCACCCTTTTCTTCATCATTTGCTTCACCACCATAAAAGCGAAAGTAAAAATAAAGCAGCAGTGCCGCCCCTCCCACGCTGACAGCCCCCAGCAGGTAAGCAGCCAGAGCAAAATTAAAACCACCGGCCAGAAAACCGCCTAAAATCATGCCGGCCAGGCCGCCGGTTCGGGTCATCGATTGAAAAAGACCTGAAAGCCTTCCCTCTTTACTTTTTTCCTCCTCAGGCTTTGAACCTTCCTGCGAAGACCGGCTATCGGATTCATCTTCCGAAAAAATGTCGACGAGAATTTTTAATCTCATCAGAGAATAACTGATACCCCAGATAAGTCTCATTGCCAGAAGGTACAAAAATCCCTGGTAAAAACCGTACAGCACGGTGGTAGCCGTGCCGGCCAGAACCGCTCCGGCAAAGGGTATCTCAGTTCCGAAGCGCCGGAATATTGAGGCAGCCCAGAAGTTAGAACCAAATCTGATAATCCGGTTGATGCTGAGTAAAATTCCTACCTGCCCCACAGAAAGACCTATAATGCCGGCCTGAGCAGGCAGAACAGCATAAAGCATCGAATCTCCGAGCAGGGAAAATGCAAGAATAACAAACAAAATCAATTTGTCCGGGTGGCGGCGGCAGATATTTTTAAATTCCTGCACCTGACTTCACCGTCCTGCCGAACCGATAAGTCCCAGCTTCTTTAAATATTCAGCCGAAGCTGATGCCGGTTTAAAGCCTGTTACCTCGGTAATCAGCGTTCCTGAGAAGCTCTGATCGGACAGGAAAGATAAAAACTTTTCATAATCGATCAGCCCCTGCTCCAGCGGCCTGTGGTCCTGCATCTGACAGGTTTTAGGGCGGTCCGGCAGCCTTTCACCCGCTTTTATGTTGTGAATATGCAGAGAAGCTATTCGCCTCTGATGCTGCTGGAAATAATTTTTGATATTTTCATTCCTGATAAATTCATGGCCGACATCATAGGTCAGAGAAGTATCATGCCGTCTGCTCAGCTCGAGCAGACGATCCGGGTCCGTCTTTACCAGATTCTCCAGGCAGAGCAGGCGGCTTTTCTCAAGATCGGCGGTTATCCCGGCTATGCTTCTGGAAGCTGCCTCCATAACACGCTTGAGAAAGGTCTGCCTGACGCTGATGTCAGAAACCAGGTCCCTCGCCCTTTCTTCCATATTCTGAAAGACATGCAGCACCAGCTGCTCCGGTTCAGCCGGTTCAGCTCTGTCAACACTCCGCCTTATGGTCTCTACAGCACCTTTCCTGACTCTTTTATCAGGGTTGGCGATATCGGTCCACCAGAAAGGCAGGTGCAGAGAAAAACTGATATCGTGCTCCCGCCGGTAGTCGGCCAGCCGGGAAAATAACTCTTCCCGGTCAGCTTCCGACATGGTATGGCGCAGAGTATCGCTCAAAATCTCGACCTGTTCAAAACCCAGCTCGATCATATTTTCCAGGCCGACCAGATAATCGGCCGGCTCAAGCCTGTATTCCTCGCTTTTTTTCCGGCGCAGTCTATCGAATGTAAAACAGTCGTTAACTCCCATCCTTGCTTCCATTTCTTTCAGCATAACAAAATCACCATCTACTTTCCAGATAGCTATGAAATCTCCTGGCGCTTCGTACAGCCTATCTTTTATTTGTTGGGTTCGATAAGTCCTTTAACGAAATAACGCTGCAGACCTAAAATAACTACCAGCGGAGGCACCATGGCCGAAACCACATAGGGCATAATTAAAGTCCAGTCCGGCAGCTGACCGCCTCCTGGAATCAGCCCTTCTATTCCGAGCTGAACCACCCTCATCTCAGAACTGGTCGTTATCAAAAGCGGCCAGAGATACTGGTTCCAGGTCCAGATAAAGAGGATAACAAAGAGAGCTGCGGCATTGGTTTTGACAAGGGGCAGGAGCACATGAAAAAGAAATTGCAGCGGCCCGCCTCCGTCAATAACAGTGGCCTCAGCCAGCTCGTTTGGTATTGTCTTGAATATCTGCCGGAACAAAAATGTTCCGGTTGCCGAAGCTATCATCGGCAGTATCAGGCCCTGATAGGTGTCAATCATTCCCAGCGAGGAGACCACCTCATAAGTGGACATAAGCCTTACCGGAACCGGCATCATAAGAGTGAAAAGAGTCAGGAAGAATACCGGTGCCGCCAGCTTGAAATCAAAAAACACGATGGCATAAGCCGTCATCAGCGATATTATCAATTTCCCGAAAGTCACAGACAGAGAGAAAACTGTACTGTTGAAAAGAGCCCGGGGCAGATCAGTCCCATGCCATACTCTGTAAAAATTGGTTGCCAGCTGATCACCGGGGGTGAAGGTCGGCGGTCTTTCATAAACTTCAACCCTCTCTGAACTGCTGACGATAAAAGAGTAATAAACCGGAAAAATTATGACAATCAACAGCAATATCAAAAGAATATGAACAAATATATTGCTCTCAATTATGGCATTAAGTCTATCAAGCATAATAGACTCCCCTCTGCGCGTATTTAAATTGCAGATAGACCAGACCAACTGCTATTACAAACATAATCACCGACTGAGCTGCGGAAAAACCCGGCATTAGATGGGTAACTCCGTCGCGATAGGCTGAATAAACCATGACGTTGGTCGCCCCGCCGGGGCCTCCTTTGGTGACAGTATGAACCAGGCCAAAAATCTGATAGAAGGCATAAATTAAATTCATGGTGAAGAGAAAGAAGGTGGTCGGGGAGATCAACGGAAAGATTATTTTGCGAAAACGTCCTATTGCCCCCGCCCCGTCTATCGAAGCAGCCTCGAGCAAATTCTGGGGGATATTCTGCAGCCCGGCCAGATAAAAAGCGATATTGTAGCCCAAATTCCTCCAGATAGCGGCAATTATAAGCAGAATGAGAGCATGAGATCCCCGCTCCAGCCAGTTTAGATATAGAGGTGAGATATAGGTTAACACACCATAGGAGGGGTGAAATAAAAACATCCAGATAGCGCCCACAACGGCCGGAGAGAGTGCGTAAGGCCAGATGAGAGCGGTACGGTAAAATGAAAGGCCTTTTATTTTGCGGTTGAGCAGAAGACTTATCATAAGCCCCAGAGCAAGACCTATAAAAGTGACCGCCAGGGTAAATATCAGGGTGACGATGATGGTCTGCTGATATTCCGTAGAAGTTAGAAGATCGATATAATTTTCCAGTCCAACAAATGTGCGACCATGACCAAAAGCATCGCTCATATAAGCGCTCATTCGAAAGGATTCAAAGGTGGGGAAGACGATAAAAATAAGGACCACTACTACCTGAGGTAAAACCAGAAGGTAAGGTAAGATTCGATTGGGAAATTTAAATTTATCCCGATCCATTCAATATTCCTCCTCAACAGAGTTTAAAAGAACTAGCCCCTGGCTGATGTAAATCTCTCAGCCAGGGGAAGTGACAGTTTAACCTATAATCTTAAAATTCATTTACTGCTGAGTTCGTCTATAACGTTCAAGTACTCGATTACCTCTTCTGACCATATTGTCCGCTGTCTCCTGAGCAGTTTGATCGCCGGCAAAGAAGTTTTCCAGCTCTTCCAGATTAATATCTCTTATTTCGGTGTAGTTGCCCAGACGCAGACCGCTGAAGTCATCATAGACAGTGGACTGCTCGATAGCTGTTTCATAATTGGGATTCTCTTCAAACCAGCCCTCTTCTTCCAGCTCTTCAATGGCTTCGTGGGTTACCGGCAGATAACCGGTATTTCTATGCCACCAGGCCTGATTTTCGGGCTGGGAGATGAATGTGAGCATATCGGACATGGCTTCAACTTCTGCTTCGGTGTGACCGTCAAAAGCCCAGATCGTTCCGCCTCCGATTAGGGCATTGCCCACTTCGTATTCGCCGCCCATATGAGGGAGTTTAGCTGTACCGACTTCAAAGTCGGCATCTTCCATAAAACCTGCCAGTGTGGCGGTCGACTGCATATACATGCCTACATCTTCTCCCAAAAAGACCGGATCAGGATCGCCTTCACGCCCTTCATAGGTGTAGATATCTTCTTCATTCCACTCGCCCAGTTTCTCCAGCAGCTCAACACCAAAATCTTCGTTCCAGTAAAGCTCTGTGGCATAACCTTCCATGCCGTTGGCCTGATCAGCTATGGGCTGATCGTGCCAGGTGTGCATGTTCTCCATCAATATCCAGGAAGGCCAGGCTGTGGAAAAACCAGCTTCAGCGTCGGTGTTCTCTATGATCTGCCGGCTGTATTCCTCTACCTCGGCAAAAGTTTCAGGAGAATCTTCCGGATCAAGACCGGCTTCTTCGAACATGTCTTTGTTGTAATACATAATGGGGTTTGATGAGTTAAAGGGCAGCGAATAAAGATTGCCGTCGACTGAATAATATTCGGTTACAGGGCCGATAAACTCCTCCGGATCTATATCGATCAACTCATAGACAGGCTTGATGGCTCCACTATCCAGCATTGTCATGGTGCCGACCTCATAAACCTGTGTCAGATATGGAGGGGAGCCGCCTCGATAGGAGGCAATAGCCGTGGTGAGCGCCTCTGCATAAGATCCGCGGTGAACTTTATCGACATAAACATCAGGATGCTCTTCCATGAAGCTGTCGATCAGTTCTTCAGTGCGGGCCCGAAGATCGCCGCCCAGAGCATACCAGAAGTCTATCTCGACTTCTGCAGCCTCTACTGTTGATTCGTCCGGCATATCACCCAGCTGCACACCGGAAAACACCAGCATCAGAGCAAGACCAACAGCAATTGAAACTTTAAATATGTTTCTCATTACTTAAATACCCCCATTTTAAATATTGATGCCAATTTCACAAAGCCACTATTTCATGGATAAGAGATCGGATTGCCGGCTTGAAGAAGTTTTTATCCCCCCCTATGCCGCTGTTATTTTATCAAGCGGATTTAAAAACATTAAAGTAATTCTTATTCTTCAGTAAGGCAAAAGACATAAAAAATAAAGCAGCCAGACCCATTCCTCATAAAAATTGACATACCGGACATACCGGTGGTGGAGTATGAGCGACTGCGGAGTTATCTCTTGAGTTCTCTAACCCTCAGCTATATAATATAAATTTTTGCAATTTTAATTATACCTAATCCTTTTCAAGCTGTCAAATTCATTTTGGGCCTGCGATTCATATAATTTACAACTAAGTATAGACATGATAATGTAAAAGAAAAGAATTGAATTTGAACAGAATGATTCAGGAAGGGATAAGCAGGGAGGGATAAGCGTGGAGGCGGTCAAGCTGAAAAATGTGAGATTTTCTTACGAAAAGGAGAAAGCCGTTAAAGATGTGAGCTTAAAATTAGAAAAAGGAGATTTTGCCGCCTTCATCGGACCCAACGGTTCGGGCAAAAGCACCGTCATCAAAATGTTGATGGGCGAGCTGAAACCGGACAGCGGCCGTGTTGAAGTGCTGGGCAAAGACATCTCCCGCCGCAGTGACTGGACCGAGATAGGTTATATCTCTCAGGAGGTGAGAGAGTTCAATCAAAGCTTTCCGGCCACCGTTAGAGAAATAGTTGGCAGCAATCTATATTATGAGATGGGATTTTTTCACTTTCTCAACGACCGGCTGGAAGAAAAAATCCTTCGGGCTTTGAAGCTCGTCGATATGGAGGATTTCATGGACCGGCGCATCGGCAACCTTTCCGGCGGCCAGCAGCAGAGGGTATTTATCGCCCGCATGATGGTCAACGATCCCGAATTGATTCTGCTGGATGAACCTCTTTCCGGTGTGGATATCAAAACCCAGGATGAGTTTTACCGTATAATCGGCGATATCAATTCCGAACTGAATAAGACGGTCATAATGGTTTCCCACGATGTAAATATTATCAGCAGCCATGCCAACTATGTGGTCTGCTTCGAAGAAGGCCATGCTCATCTGCACCGTGACGAAGAATTCAGCTATGACAGCTATCTGGATGAACTTCGGGATTCCAGCCTGCAGATCGTCCCCGATCATGATCACTAAAAGCCCCGGGAGGATGACAGGATGAATTTTATCATAGAAATACTTGCCTTCAGTTTCATGCGCCGGGCTCTTCTGGCCGGCAATCTGATCGGCATAATAGCGCCGCTGGTAGGAGTATTCTTAAATCTGCGCCGGCTCTCGCTGCTGGGCCACACTCTATCACATGTGGCACTTGCCGGAGTAGCTCTGGGCATATATCTGGGCGTCTATCCTATTTATTCCGCCATCATTATCTCCATTATCGCCGCTCTGGCTGTGGAAAAACTGCGGCGGGATTATCAAGATTATGCCGAACTCGCCCTGGCGGTGGTGCTGGCCACCGGCCTGGGGCTGGCTGTGATCCTTATCTCGGCGGCCGAACAGACTGCCGGCGTACATAGTTATCTCTTCGGCAGTATCTCCCTTGTGGCCAGTCGAGATATCTATACCATAATTCCTCTTTTCTTCCTCATCCTGGCTGTTATAGCCCGATATTATTACGGCTTCTTCTATCTGGCTTTCGATGAAGAGGAGGCCCGGCTGGCCGGAGTTCCAGTGGGCTTTCTCAATACAGTATTTATGATTATAGTCTCCATCACGGTGGCGCTTTCGATCCGGATAGTCGGCGCCCTGCTCATCTCCTCGCTCATAACAATACCCGTAGCAACCGGCATGCTCATCGGCAGCAGTTTCCAGCGGACGGTGATCATCAGCATCGCAGCAAGTATGATCTCCGTCAATCTGGGGTTGATTTTTTCTTTCCAGCTCGATATAGCTCCCGGCGGAACCATAATTCTGGTCAGCGTTATGCTGCTGGCAGCAGTTTTGAGCTGGCAGCGCCTGCAGGAATAAATCATTCCAGTCGGGAATTAAACGTATAGCACCAGGATAATAATGATGAGCTTACCCGCGGCGATAAAATAGTCATGGAACGCAACGAGAATTACTGGGGCGAAAACGCCTATCTCGATCGACTTAACTTCAGTATCGTTCCCGAAGACTCCACCCGGGTCGTTCAGGTAGAAACCGGAGAGGCCGACGCCGCCATGTTCGTACCGCCCAGAGAACAGGCTCGTCTGGATGAGGTGGCCGAGGTGAATACAGTGCAGGCTACCAGTCTCCGAACTATTTATACCGGCTTCAATACTGAGGTAGAACCTTACGATGATGTAAGGGTCAGAAAAGCTCTCAACTATGCCATCGACAACGACGCCATTGTCGAACAGATTCTGGAAGGAGCCGGCCGACCTTCGGACGCACCTATTTCCCCCGATATATTCGGTCATTCAGGCCAGGAAAAATATGAATACGATCCTGATCGAGCTCAGGAGCTGCTGGCTGAAGCCGGATTCGAGGACGGTTTTGAAACCACCTTCCATCATCCTGTCGGCCGCTATATGATGGATGATACAATAGCACAGGCCATACAGAGTCAACTGGCCGATGTCGGAGTCGAAGCTGAGCTTATCACCATGGAATGGGCAACCTATCTGGAAACCCTGCAGGTAGCCCCGGAAGATGCCGAACACGAGCTTTATATGATGGGCTGGGGTGCGGTCACCGGTGATGCCGATTATGGGCTCTATCCCATGTTTCACAGTTCACAGATGGCTTCCTACGGCTGGGATCTTTCCTATCTCGACCATCCCGAAGTTGATGAGCTGCTCGATAAAGCCCGGCTCAATCCCGAACCCGAACTGCGCGAGGAGTTTTACGCCGATGCCATTGAAATCATCTGGGATGAAGCTCCCTGGCTCTTTCTGCACAGCGAAGTGCAGATCAATGCCGTCCGCGAAGGTGTGGAAGGGCTAATACATCATCCCCGCGAAAATATCATAGCTATAGATGCCTATCTGGCCGAATGATTTGAGAGAAAGATCTTTCAGAAAAGGCGGGCGGGACAATGGCAGCAACTTTCTTATCATTTTCAGTTTTAAAGCGGTTGAAGCCGGTTTCCGGTCGCCTATTTTTTTTTGCGGAGGAGGATTTTTAAGCTGAATATCAAATTTATTAAGTGGAGGCGGTTTGTATAGGTGTATTTATGCTGCTGTCTCCATATCTTTTTATCTCTTATAGTAATCATGATTACTATGCCATCTTCTTCCAGGAGAAAGGGGGGATCAGAATAAAATAGCAGTCATAAAGGATAGAAGCTTTCAAACAACGGTATTGTTTTAGACCGAAAAAAAACAGACAAATAAAAAAACAACCAAAAGTAGGGGAAAGGATGAGTAATTTTTATGAGCACTAGAAACCCACAAAGTGACTATCCCGTTAAGAACGGCTTCAGCGTGGATATGTTTTCCGATGCTGAAATCAGACAGATCCACAATGCCACGCTGGAAACCCTGACGGAAATGGGTATGCATATTACCAACGACGAAGCTCTTGACATTTTTGCCGATGCCGGCGCTGATGTCGATAAAGACAGCGGGCGGGTCAAGATTCCACCTTACATGATAGATGACGCGGTGCGCTCGGCGCCGCCGGAAGTCCTTCTGGCCGGCCGCGATCCGGAAAACGACGTTGTGGTTGGAGACAGCCGGGTTAACTTCACCACCTTCGGAGCCGGCGTTCATATCATCGATCATGAAACAGGCGAGTTTCGCGATACGACCAAACAGGATGTGGCCGATACCGCTCTCCTGGCCGATTATCTCGATCAGGTCGATGTTTATTCTCACGCAGTGACCGGAGGAGACTGTCCCGCTGATAACGTCGACCTGCATGAAGCCGAAGCCTTTTTGAGCAACACGAGCAAGCACTGCATGCATATAGACCTGACCAGCGGTGAAAACGCCAAAAAATATTTTGAAATGGGCGCGGCAATCGTGGGCGGTATGGATGAGCTCCGCGATAGACCGATAATCTCCGCCCTGGTCTGCCCGCAAAGTCCCTACGAACTGCATGGAGATGCAGCTCAGATCATAATAGAATGCGCACGAGCTGGTGTTCCGGTCAACGTTCTCTCCATGGCTATGGGCGGTGCGACTTCACCTATAACTCTGGCAGGAACACTGGTCGATCACAACGCCGAGGTGCTTACCGGTATCACTCTGGCTCAGCTTGTCAACCGGGGAGCGCCGGTACTTTACGGAAGTTCGACCACCGCTTTCGACGTCAAAGAATCGACCTCGCCCGTGGGCAACCCCGAGCTGGGCATGATAAACGCCAGCGTAGCACGACTGGCCCGATATTATAACCTGCCCAGTTACACGGCCGGCGGTTAGGCGGACTCCAAAAAGTCCGATGCTCAGGCCGGTCATGAGAAGACTATCTCTGCCATGCTGCCAGCCATGGCGGGCTCCAACATGCTGTACGGTATGGGCATGCTGGAGATGGGCCAAACCTTCAGCCACACTCAGCTAGTCCTGGACGCCGAAATCGCCAAGATGGTGAGAAGAGTCGTGCAGGGCATAGATGTGGATGATGATACTCTGGCCGTAGATGTAATAAAAAATGTCGAACCGGGAGGTAATTTCCTGACACAGCAGCATACCCTCGATTATATGCACGAGGAACAGGCCCGGGCTGACATCTTCGACAGGCAGATGCGGGAAAACTGGGAAAAGTCCGGTTCTCCCCTCGCCCGAGAAAAAGCCGAGGAAAGAGTTAAAGAGATCTTTTCCTCGCATGAACCCAAGCCTCTCGACGAGGATGTAGCTCAAAAGCTTGAAGAGATCGTCGAGAGCGCAGCAGGTGAGGAAGACTGATAGCCGGATTTTTTGAAATAAATCGGGCTGAAGGAATTATTTAAGCACGAAGCTGGCAGCCGGCCGAGGGGGCGCAGAGCCGTCTCCGAAGCCGGCTTTATATTATCTCATTAGTCTCATTCAACAGGGAGGGTTGATCGGAAAGATCACACAGGCTCTAACCCTGTGCAGCCGGGTGTAACTCCCGGACCCTCCTCCATAAATTTTTCACTTTTTTGACCGGCTCGCCACCGATAATCGGTGCAGATAACGAGCAGATAGGAGGAGGTCGAAGATGGCAGCCAAATATCAGTTCCGCCGGCGTGAAAATCTATATAAACTCATCAAACAGATCAAACTCTGGCCTGCCCGCAGCGGCAGGCTGCACGGCATCAAAGAGCTGGAAAAGCAGGGCAATTTAATCGAGATCGAACTTTACTGCGGGGAAAAATTTCAGGTAAAAAATTCTAAAAACAGCCGGGCTGCCCGCTGGCTGCGCAACAAGATGATGGTCGAAGCCTGTCCCGGCTGCAAAGTGCCGGAATGGAAGCTGGAAAAGTACGCCAATACCTCCTTTGGCTGAACATAGTTTTAGTCATATTAATACTGCTTATTATTCCGAAGCCCCGACAAAATTTTAAAAAGAAAGGCCAGGTGTTTTCCGCGCGATGAAACTCACCGATTCCCAGCAGCAGCGTATTCGCGAGCTCGACATATATGGAGAATATCAACAGTATCTGGACAGGGATTTTCCCTCCCACGAGGACCGCGATGAATTCTACCGTCAGACCGAACGGGAGCTCGCCCGGGAAAATCGCCGGCAGCTGGAAGAATTCAACCGGGAAAAATTGATCCCGGAGCTCAGAAAACTGGAGATGGATATGCGGCATATTTTGACCTCACTCGGTTTCAGCGAGGTGACCACGCCGATCAGGCTGGCCCGGGGCAGGCTGGAAAGGATGGGAATCGATGAAAATCATCCTCTCTGGCAGCAGGTTTACTGGCTTGAGGATGGCGAGACCTGTCTCAGGCCCATGCATGCCCCCAATCTTTACAGTCTTTTAAGTCGCCTGAACGATACGATGACAAAACCGATCAGCATCTTCGAGGTGGGACCCTGTTTTCGCCGCGAATCCAGCGGCCGCCGCCATCTGGCCGAATTCACCATGCTCAATCTGGTCGAGCTGGGACCTGAAGGCGATGCTGAAACTCGCCTAAAAGAGATAACCCATCACCTCGTCGAAGAGCTCGAACTTGATTGCGATCTCCGCTCTGAAAATTCCCGGGTCTATGGCCGGACTCTGGATGTGGAGATAGACGGTATGGAGGTAGCTTCGGGTGCCACCGGACCGCATGAGCTGGACAGCGCCTGGAACATCACCGACAGCTGGGCCGGCATCGGTTTCGGCCTGGAGCGGATTATAATGGCCGATAGAGGCCTGGGCAATATCAAACGGGCCGGGCGCAGCCTGATCTATCAGGATGGAGCCAGGTTAAACGTTTGACCACCTGAGTTCGCTATCATTTCCCGACATTACCACCATTCCCCGGCTTTTTAAGAAAAGGTTCTTCTTGTTATCAGTTGACAGATATCGTATAAGATCACTTAAAGCAGAAAAATTTCATTGTGAACGAAGCTTTATATCTTCCAGTATGACTAAATAAATATTTTTGAAGCACCTGTCTACCAACTGAAGACAAGAAGATCCTAAGAAAATAGCTCATATCAGCAGGTGATAATCTTGAAGAAAAAAAGTTCCCGATCAAATGAACCTTCGAAAAGCGGCACCTCCGGCGGTCAAAAGCTCGAAAACATACTCAAAAAATCCTTGCGCCAGAAGCCCCTGAACAGATCTGAAATGGAATTTATCCTGACGCGCCGGGATAATGAAGCCCGCAAGCAAATTTTCAGGGCCGCCCGTCGGCTGAGAAGGCGTCACTTTGGCCGCAAAATATTCGCCTACGGTTTTGTCTATTTCTCCACTTACTGCCGCAACAGCTGCAGCTTCTGTTTTTATCGCAGTTCCAACCAGCAAAGCCCCCGTTACCGCAAAGATAAAAGCGAGGTGCTGAATATCGCCCGCTCCCTGGCTGAAGCCGGCGTCCATCTGATCGATCTGACCATGGGAGAAGACCCCCGCTATTATGAAGAGGAAGGTCTGGACGAGCTGATCGAGCTGGTCCGCGAGCTGAAATCCGAGGTGAAACTCCCGATCATGATCTCTCCCGGCCGTGTTCCGGATGAAGAGATCCCGCGCCTGGCAGAGGCCGGCACCGACTGGTATGCCTGTTATCAGGAAACTCACAGCCGCAGCCTCTTTTCCCGGCTCAGAAGAGGTCAGGATTATGATCGGAGGCTTCAGGTCAAGAAAAAGGCTGCTGAAGCCGGCCTGCTGACCGAGGAAGGCATAATGCTCGGCATCGGAGAAACACCGGCTGACAGAGCCCAATCGATTTTGAAAATGCGGGAACTGGAAGTGGATCAGGGCCGGGTTATGAGTCTGGTGCCTCAAAAAGGTACCCCTCTGGAGGATAAAAACAGACCTGAAAGGAGTGAGGAGCTCATGACCATAGCTGCCATCAGGCTGGCCAACCCCGAAATTCAGATACCCGCCTCGCTCGATGTGGAAGGGATCAAAGGGTTGATTCCGCGCCTTGAAGCCGGAGCCAGCGTGGTGACCTCACTCATCCCGCCGGCCAGCGGTTTAAAAGGAGTCTCCAGCGCCGAGCTCGACATCGAAGGAGGCGGCCGCGGACCGGAAGCAGTCCGGCAGAAACTGGCCGCTGCGGATCTCGACCTCGAGCTGGCTGAGATTGAGGATTACAGGCGCTGGCTGGCCCAAAGGAAGAATTCTGAGCATTCCGGGAGGGAAGTCAGCTGAAGATAGCTATCATAGGTGGGGGGCTGCAGGGTACGGAGATAACCTGTCTGGCCCGCGAGGCCGGTTATCAAACTCTCCTGATAGATCAACGTCAGCATCCGCCTGCTCGCGGTCTCTGCCATGAGTTTCATCAGCTGGAGATCAATTGCCATACGGGTGATCTTTCCGGCGAGCTGCTGGAGGATGAGGGTGTCGAAGCTATCCTGCCGGCCATGGAGGATTATCCGGCTCTGAAGGTGCTAGGCCGGGTCTGCCGGGAAAAGAAGCTGCCTTTGATATTCGACAGGCAGGCCTACGAGATTACCGGCTGCAAACAAAAATCCCGCCGGTTTTTCAGCCAGCATGATCTTCCTCACGCCCGCCGTCCGCCGGCGGCCGAATTTCCGCTGGTCATTAAACCCAGTCGGGGCAGCGGCAGCCGGGGGATAATAAAGGTCGAGGACGAGGCCGAGCTGGAGCAAGAGCTGGAACGGCTTCCCGGACAGGGCGATGATCACCTGATCGAAGAATACCTGGAGGGGCCGGCCTACTCTCTGGAGGTCATCGGCTCCGCCAGCAGCTATTATCCGCTGATGACGACAGAGCTAAAATTCGATGAGAATTACGACTGCTGCCGGGTCCTCGCCGGAGGGGTGATTTCCGGCCGGCAGCGGACCGAACTCAGCAGATTGGCCCGCAGGACGGCCCGCAATCTAAATTTAGAAGGAATTATGGATATTGAATTTATCATCACCGATTCCGGCCCCAGAATTATGGAGATAGATGCCCGGTTTCCCAGCCAGACCCCGCTGGCCGTCTATCAGGCAGGCGGCCCCAATATGGTCTCTCTGCTGGTCAGCCAGCTGGCCGAGAGCTCCAAAAATCCTCAGGCTGCCGAATCAGGCCCGGGCATTCGGAGTGAAGCTCCGGGGGGAAAGGCGGCGCTTTTGGAACAGGTGCTGGTGAAAAGAAAGAGTGATGGGTTTGAAGTTGTTGCGCCCATCGGTGAACACGTGCTGGCCGAAGGTGAGGAGTTGAACCTGCGCCGCGATTTTTACGGGGCTGATTTGGCGCTCACCGATCTTGCTGTCGAAGATAAGAACAAAAGCTGGCGGGCCGGCCTGATGTATTTCGGGAGTAATCGAGAGGAAATCAAAAAAAGAAGCCTCTGTACCAGAGAGAAGCTCAAAAGAGAGTGGGAAGAAAAAGGGGGCGAGCTGATCGATGACAAGACTTAAGAAAACCGATATCGCCGATATTCCCGCCATCATAAATCGATACGACCGCCGGCTCAAAGAAAAAACCGGTCTCAATATGTCTGGGCTGGCCGCCCGGGCAGCCGGCGGCGATCCGGAAAAAATCCCCGATCTTTCCAGTAAACTGGCAGCCGTCATTTCCGTCACCGCCGGTCAGGGGACGATCGCCGGTTTCAGCCGGGCCATCGCAGCTATTTTGCAACAGCTTAATCTGCAGGTCTTCCTGCCCGAAAAGACCGATGTTGCCGGGTTACAATCAGCCCTGGAAAAAGATTGCGATATGGCCTTTATGGCTGATGATGAAAGTTTTTTGGCCTTTGATCTGCAGGGGAAAAGCTGGATCGACAACGATGATGCTACCGCCCGGATTTTCTCGGAGGCTTTAGGAGCAGCGGCCGGAGGTCTGGCCGGGCGCCGGGTTGCAGTTCTGGGCTGCGGCCGCATCGGGGAGAAAGCTTTAAAGTATCTTCAGAAGCAGGGGGCCAGACCCCTGGCCCTGGATATCTCGGAAAACAGGCTGGCAGAGATGGAAAGCGAGCAGGATATAACAGTCAAAAAAGTGAAGAAACCGGCTCCGAAAGAAAAAGCACCCGCCGATATTCAGCGGATGCTGGCCGATTTTGAACTCATATTTGAAGCCACCCCGGCAGCAAATCTCATCGGAAAAGATGTGCTCGATCACGATACCTTTCTGGCCGCCCCGGGAATGCCGGCCGGTTTTACAGAGGAGGCGGCCCGAAGCTGCTCCGATAGGATAATACATGATCCTCTGCAGCTGGGCACTGCCGCCATGGCTTTAGAGATCGTGACGGCTCAGGAAATATCATAGATTGCAGTTTTACAGATTTCAAATCCTCAAAAACTTTAAAGCTCCTCTTCTTTCATAAATTCCCGAAAGAACACTATAAATACAGCCAGCATCAAAGCCAGAACACCGGCTATAGCCATATTAAGGGTTGTATTGGGAGCTATGGGTTGTTCGGGTGCCTGAGCAGAATCGACTATTTCAATCTTCCTCATATCCTCTATTTCTTCCTGCAGATAGTTATAATCATCTCTGATCTCCTCCGCCCTATCCAGATAATCGAATAATCTCTCATTAAGATTTCCCAAAATCAAAGTCTCCTCAGCGGGAGTGAGATCATCGGCGGCTCGGATCTCCTTTATATCTTCTTCGATGGCCGTTGCTCTGGCTTCAAACTCCTCCATCCTTTCCTCATGACGCTCCAGTCTGGTAAGCTGACGGTCTCTTATTCTCTCGAACTCTTCCAGCGAATTTTCTATGTAGTCATCAGACATACTCTTTAGAATGACCGGCAGTTCTTCGGGATTATTACCCGTAATAGATACATCCAGAAGACCTACTTCCCGCCTTAAAATACCCGGATAAAATTCATCCTCCTGAGGAACACGAACTCCCCTCTCAATAGTGCTCGTTTCCACCACCAGCTCATCTACAAAATTTCTGTCGGCAGAAAAACCCTCCGCCTCTAAAGCATCTGAAGTCGCCTCAACAGCTCCGGTATTTATAAAGTTTTCCTCGGCAAAGTCGGCGCTGGCATATTCATGATCAGCATTGCTCAATCTCAAAGTGATATCTGCTCTGTATTCTTCCTCGATCACAAAATTTGAAACCAAAAAGGCAGCCAAAACTGCGGCGGCAAAAACCACCAGAATAAACCATTTTGCCCTCCATAAGAGCTTTATGTACTCCCTCAGGTCAATTTCAAGCTCTTCATAATTCTGCGGCTCTTTATTCATATAAATGTCACCCTCCCGTTAAAATTTAAGGATCTTCTCCAGATCAGCTGGTTTAATATAGTTTCAATCATATTTTACTGCTCATTATCGGAAGCTGTAATGCTCTCCCATATCTCGCGGGTGATAATTCTCTCTCCCTCGATCTCCTGACTGAAAAGATAATCGGTGGCCAGCACACCGTCAAGATGGTCCAGCTCGTGCTGGTAAAGCTCAGCCAGATCACCGCTAAAAGTTTTTTTCCTCTCCCCGCCGCATTCATCTTTAAATTCAACTTCGATCCGGGCGCTTCTCTCGACCTTCACAAAAAAAGCCAGATCAAAACTGAAACAGCTATCCCAGACTGTTATAGTTTTCTCGCTTCTGGCAGCGATACGCGGATTCACCATCAAAAGCTCCTCTCCTTCTGCCAGGCTGAAAACCACTCTTCTGTGATGGGCCAGCTGGGGAGCGGCCAGAGCCCGGCCGAGACCTTCTTTTTCCCTGAGAGATATCAGAGTGTCCTTTAGATTCTGTTTTATCTCCTCCAGCTCACCGGCAAAATCTCTGATCGGCTCCGATTTTTTGCGCAGCCGGGAATCGCCCAGCTGCAGGACATCCCTTACCATTTAGCAATTCCTCCTCAAAAACTCTTATAATTAAGCGGAAATTTCAATTATTTTCTTGATAGTTATACTTTTTAGTGATAATATAAATAACAAATGCAAATGTCAATATTTATCAAGAGGTTCTTTTAACTGCAATCATTTCATCCAGGGAGGTATTCACATGCAGAAAAATGTTCTGCTCAAGTCTTCGCTCATCGCCGTCCTGACCCTGAGCTTAATGCTGATTCCCGCGCTGGAAGCCGAGGCACTAACCGAAGAGGAAGATACCAGCTTTTACGCAGAAGCTCTTTATACCGATGTTGATGATCTGGACAGCGATATTGGCTTTTTGGTCGGAGGTGAATACGAAGCAAGAGAGAAGTTCAGCGTAGCCGGTGAATACATGCGCGTCACCGGCGAGGATGATGGACCTTTTACAGATGATCTCGATTATAGACTGCACGGTTTCAGAGTCAAGGGACTTATGGATATCACCGATGAGTTCGCTCCGGACCGGGAAGAGCTGGACGTCAATCTGCACGGCAGCCTGGGTTATTACGATCTCGAGCTGGAAAACGGCGATGACGATTCGGAAAGCGATCTCGGTTTCACATTGGGAGCCGGCTTCAATTATGAGCTCGAGGACGATGTGGAGCTCAGGGGTAATCTCGGCTACAGATTCGTCGACTTCGATGATCTGGAAGATCCAAATTCTGGTACTGAAGACGATGTTGATGCTGACGGTTACGAAATCAGCGTCGGTCTGGGAATAACCCTCTGATAATCTAAATGTTACATAAAGTTATTTATGAAGTTAATTATTTATGAACTTTAAAAGTACAGCAAAGATATGAATGAAAGCCGGGGCAGCTAAGCCCCGGCTTTTTTGTTTCGATAATGTCAGATCCGACCGCTCAGATTATCCCATCTCTCCAGCTCTTCATCGAGCCCGACAAGGCGGTTGAATTCCTCGAAATCCATGGTTTTTTCGGAGGGCAGATCGCGGGAATGTCCCTTCTCTTTAAGCTCGGAGAGGGAATCCATCATGGCCCGCGCCGCCGAATATAGTCCGGTGAGCGGATAGGCCACCAGCCTGTAGCCCCACTCTTCGAGTTTTTCTCTCTCCACTATGGGAGTTCTGCCCCTGCGGATCATATTGGCCATGAGCGGCACATCGTCAACACGGCGGCCCACCTCCTGAAGCTCCTCGCGGCTGTGAGGGGATTCCACAAAGACTGCATCGACGCCCAGCTCGACCGCGGCCTGAACCCGCTCTATGGCGCTTTCCAGACCGCTGATGTTGCGGGCATCGGTACGGGCCAGAACTTTAAATTGAGGATTATCGCGGGCTGAGAGAGCCGCCTCGAGCCGGTCGAGCCAGATGTCCCGCTCGACTATCTCTTTGCCCTCCATGTGACCGCAGCGCTTGGGCCAGACCTGATCTTCAATAAAAAGACCGACCGCTCCTATTCGCTCATACTCGGCCACCGTTCTCTTCACATTGATCTCTTCACCGTAACCGGTATCACCATCCACAAAGACCGGAATATCGACAGCTTCGATAATATCCGCCGCTCTCTCCACCATCTCGGTCATAGTCAGATAACCCAGATCCGGCCGCCCCAGCTTGCTGGCGCTTATACCGTAACCGGTGGTGAAAAGAGCCTCGAATCCGGCCTCCTCGATGATGCGGGCGGTGAGGGCATCGCCGGCCCCGGGCATGAGTATAGCCCTGTCACCTTCCATAAGTTCAGAAAATCTTTCAAGCATCTTTATCCGCCTCCCCGACGAGACCGGCCCCGGCAAAATTTTTCCGCAGTTTCGAGCTGAGATCTTCCAGAAGCTTTTCTCCGGCATTAATTCGAGCTGAAAGCAGCAGTCCGCTCAGAGCTATCAGATCATAGCCAGAAAAAGCCCGTCCCGCCCCGTTCTGATCCTCGCTGCCGGGAAGGATATCATCAGCCTGCCAGCCCCTGAGTTTTTCTGTTTTTAGGTTTCTTTCATAAAAATCCGGGCCACTACCAGCCTCCCCAAATAGAGGAGCCGGGACGGAATTTTTGAGCCTGATCAATTCCTTTTCTGCAGTAATCCGGCCCGGACCCAAAAGATCGGCCCCGGCCTCCCGATAGGCTTGCATCCGGGGAATGATGCGAGCATCTCCGCCTTTTTCACCAGCAGCGGTGCGGGCGATCAAAAGCGTCTTATCTTTTCGCAGACCTTCCCGGGCCGCTCCCAGTCGGGAGCGCATATCCTCTGCGGATACGATTTCACTCTCATCATTATCATCATTCTCGCGCGGCCAGCAGGTATCGTCAAAAACTATCGCATCGGCTCCAGCCCGTTCAAATTCCCGGGCGGTGCGGCAGGCGTTTGCCTCCCCGCCGAAACCGGAGCCGGCTTCGACCACCAAAAAGAGACCGACAGCATAATTTATTCTCTCCACAAGGCGCTTCACTTCCGTCATGGTAACGTGATGCCTGCAGGGACTCCCCAGCAGTGTCAGGGCCGCGCAGCGAAGAGACAAAAACGCTATATTAAAACCTGATCCGACAGCCAGACGGGCAGAAAGCGCATCTCCCACCCCGACTGCGGCCGCCGGGCCCCCGGTTAAAATGCGCTCTCTGATATCGCTGACTGTTAATTTATTCTCTGTCTCTTTTTCCTCTTTTTCTTTCTCAGGTTCCTGCATTGACTGCTATCTCTCCTCTCGCATCTGAAGTGAAATTCAGCGTGTCAGGGATCGATCAGGCACCTATTTGAGTATATTCCTCGGCCAGTTCCTTTTCGGCCTCGCTTTGAGGCAGCAGCAGACTGCCGACGACACAGATGGCAAAATTAACCGCCAGCCCTATAATACCTCCGTGCACCCCGGCCAGAGTGCCCATGCCGGCTATTGTCATGCCGCCGCCGATAATGCTGCCGACGAGCATGCCGACGAGCACGGCTTTGCCGTTCAGCCTCTCCCAGTAAAGACCCAGCATGAAGGCCGGAGCTATCTGCGTCATCATCTCCAGTTTGAGAACGAAGATCTGATAGAGAGTGCCGGGCGGAAACCAGGCCACCAGTATCAGGAGACCGACCAGCACGATGCCGCCTATCTTGCCGACGAGCACCTGCTTTTTCTCCGAAGCATCCGGATTTATATGTCGGGCATAAAGATCATTCGATATGAGCGAGGAAATGGCCAGAATGATCGAATCGGCGGTGGACATGATAGCTCCCATGATTCCGCAGAAAAGAATCAGCATGAGAAAGTAATGAAAGCCTGACTGACCGGCTATTCGGGCCGCCATCATGCCGATCAGCTCTTCAGCCTCCATTTCGCTCAGACCGGGAAATTCCTTGAGACCGATTATACCGACCACAAAGACGACACCGGTGGTCAAAAAGGGCATCCAGGCCATCCTCTTGAAGCTCTTTTTGAGCGTGGCCTCGCTTTCAGCTGCATAAATGCGCTGAATGGCGTGAGGATACATCGTTGCTCCGAAGGCTGTCAGCATAAGCATGCTCAGCCAGTTCACCGCCGAAGTGGTATCGGGAGCTCCCACCCGGTCGGGAAAGTTTTGAGCGGCGAATTCGGTCGCTTCGCCCAGGCCGCCGATAACAGTAAAGGAGAAAAATAACAGTCCAAAAACCCCTAAAAGCAGCAAAACTCCATTGAAGGTATCGGCAATGGCCACAGCCTGCATGCCGCCCAGCCATTCGTAAAGAAGCATGATCACCACCAGAAAGAGCACTCCGAACTGATAGGGAACCACGCCGGCGGTAAGACCAGATACCGCATGGCCTATGGCTACAAGCTGCTCGAGCAGGAAATTCGAAAGACCATAAAGCATTATCAAAACCGCCACAAAACTGACCAGCTCGGAACCAAAACGGTGCTGAAACCAGTCTACAGGCGTGATAAAATCATGTTTTTTTGATATATGATGAAGTCTCGGAGCATAAAGCATATATCCTGCCAGCACAACGATCATAAAAGGTATGGACTGCAGCCAGGTGAAACCGATACGATAGGCCTGAGGCGCATAACCTATCACCGTATTGCCGCTGTACTGAGAGGCATAAAGGGTAAAGAAAAGTACAATTGTCCCCAGACCACCGCCGGCCACGTAAAAACTGTGCTTCGAATCTTTACTGACAAAACGCGATATGTAGATACCCATGCCCAGAATTATCAGAGGCCAGACGATCAAAACTGCCACACCATGCCAGCCTACGACAAAATCGAGTTCCTCCAAGGTCATTCCTCCTGTTTGATTATTTAACTTTGATTATTTGATTGCCTGTAAATTCATCCGCTCAATTGTCCGGGTTGTATTCGTCATCATACTCCTCTTCTAAATCTTCCATATCCCAGAGCCTGGTCATCATGTAAACAAGCCAGGCAGATATGCCTGCGGCTGAAAGCAGAGATACAAAAGCCCAGTAGGGAAATCCCAGTATAATAGGCTCATAACTGCCCTCGGTATAAAACCAGGGCACATTGATCATAATCAGAATCAAAAAGATCAACCAGGCCCACCAGTAATCCAGAGGTTCTTTGTAGCGGTCGTTCTTTTTAATCTTCCTTCCCCCCTTTCCTTATAGTGTCGATAGAATCGAACACTGTCAACAAATTTATCTCCAATCTTACTAATCTTACTCATTATTATATATTCAACTTGCTGAATTTGTAAAGGGTGTTTTTGTCCGGCGGTTTAAAAAGTCAGGCCGGGAGCCAGATAGGCCTGCACTCCCGATTCATCAATGTTGCCGGCCACCCCGATACTTATTCTGGCCGGTGCCCGCCCATAGGAAAGCTCCATATCGAGCGAGAGCTCCAGCCCGTAACCGGCCATAAAATCATCAACCTCATCGCCGTAGATATCACCGCCCTCGGCGAAGGCGGCCAGGCTTATCTCATCGAAGAAAAGCGGTGAGGTGCCCACACCCCTCCCTATATCTGTGAGAGGAAATCTGTATTCACCGCGAAAATATAAAAGCTGTTTGCCCTCTTTTCTGTCTCCTTCGCTGTAGCCGCGGATGGGATACTGACCGAAAACACCGCCCAGCTCGAAAAACTCTTCCAGTTCAGAGCGGGCAGCCGAGCCCCGGAGCCGGATGCGGTGATCATTGGGAAATTCGAAAAACTCCCGCCAGTCAAACTGTCCGTAATAATTGTGATCATCCTCAAAATAGGCGCTGCCAGCCCTGAGAGTTAAGTTGCGGGTGCTGACCAGCGAATCCCGTCCGGTCTGGCTTAAGTAATCGAGCTCTCCGAAGCCCCGGTATTCCTCGTCCTGACCGTTATCGCGCAGATTATCGCGCAGATAGGAAGTCCCCGCCCCCAGATTTAACCGGCTGAAAGGAGCGGTTCTGATCGGTGTGCGGGCCATCAGATTATGCTGCTCGCGATAATAATAGTCGCTGTCTTCCATTCTAAAACCGCCCCAGCGCTGACTCTGCTGGAGAATATCGAAGCGACCGGCCTCCAGTTCAATATTCCAGTCGAAACTCCATGGATATTCATAACCCCCGCCATCGTATTCAACCGTTCCCTGATAATGCAGCCTGTTAAGGGGGTCCCGGCCGCCGACAGTAACCCCGCCATAACCGCCGCCGGTGCCGATGAAAATGCTGGGGAAAAAGTAGCGGGGAGCCAGGTAATCCAGGCGGCTGTAATCCTCGCCTGCGGGCAAACCTTCACCCGTTGCCCTGCGATAATCCTGCCTTTCCAGTCCCGGATAATCATCGTAAAGATCGGCGCTTTTATTCAGCGCTGCTGCGGTATCGAAGCTGTAAATATCATAACCCCGCTCCGAATACCCCACATAATAAAGACCATCAGCAGAAAACTCAGCTTCCAATGGGTCGAAAGCCCCGGTGAGTTCCCGGGTGAGCTGCTGGATGCTCTCATCTTCCCTGTCGTAGCTGTAGAGGTTATAGATGCCGTTTTTGTCCGAACTGAATAAAACCCGGCTTCCATCAGAAGACCAGGCCGGCGAGATGACAGCCTCGCGGCCGCGGGTAATCCGGCGCCGCTCATCTGCCTCTATATCGTATATGTAAAGATCCTGAAAGCCGCCCGGACGCCAGCTGATCAGGGCCAGCTTTTCACCGCCGGGAGACAGAGCCAGATGAAGAAACTGCTCACCCTCTTCTCCTGCCAGCAGGAGCTCATCTTCTCCTCCGTCCGCCTGCAGATCGAGCATTTTTACCCGCGAGGCTCCCGCCTCCTGAGTTATATAAAAAATCCTGTCTTCATCCGCGGCCGGACTGTGCGCCCGGGCACCTTCGGTCAGACGCTCGCTGCTCTCGCTTTCCCTGTCGTAGCGGTATAAATCGTAGAATTCATACTCATGCCCGTAAATATCCAGCTTCGAGTAGATCAAATCGCCATCATCTGTAAAGCTTTTTCCGGTAGGAGCGAATATACCCGAAATCAGCATCTCGTCCTCGCCGGATTCCAGGTCGTATTCTCTCAGACCGGGAAAATGGCCGCCGCTGTGATAATAAATAATGCTCTCGCCTTCTGGATCCAGGACCGGCTGATGAATCTCAAAGCCGATATCGGTTACCGGCTCGCCCCGGACCAGCCCTTCGGCTCTCAGCTCCGCCGCCTCCTGCTCATATTTTCCGCGCATCTCCTGCTGCCATTCCTCATAGATCTCACTGGCGCTCTGCTGATAAACCTCATAAAAAGTAGCATTTATGTCCTGACCGGGGTTTTCGGCAAAAACCTCGCTCACTTCCAGCAGCCTATCCTTGCCGTCGCGCCTCTCCAGATAATCAAAGATCGAGGATCCATAGATGTAAACAGCCTGTCCGCCAGGAGGCCAGCCGTTATGATCATATTGCCCGTGAATCTGATCGAAGCGGTAAAGATCATCCTCCAGAAAAGCCGTCCTCATATACATATCGTAGACGGCATCTTCGGCCCGGCCGCCGCCGGTGAGATGAGTCTCCGCTAAAATCGCATATCCCTCCAGCATCCAGTAGGGCTGCCTGAAGTTGGGATAGGTAAAGGAGGGAACCTCGCCGAAAATCCGCCGGATGCTTTCAGCCCCTTCCGATCTGATGTTGAGATGAAGAATATGGGCATACTCATGAGCTATCAGCATTCTGAGCCAGCTCTCATAGCTGCTGCCAAAATCTCTTCTGAGAGGATGGCTCAAGTTGATCTCTATGTGATCGCGCAGATAGGGGGTGCTCAATCCGTAGGCCCTGTCCGCATCATCTCTCACAATCAGATGTGTTATTTCATCACGCCTGTAGGCTTCATAGCGGGTCAGCTCCCGATGAACATCTTCAGCTATTTCGGCTGATTTGCGGGCCTGATCTTCCAGCCGGGCTGGATAATGAACGGCAAAATTTTCGGTGGTAAAAGTCTGCCAGTTTTCGGCAGCAGCCCTGCCGGTTAAAACATCGGGCATCAGCATTATTCCCGCCGCCAGAAAAGCTGCCAGCAGAACAGTTACTAAAATACCGGTTATTTTTTCATTTCTATCATCGGTAACCCCGAGCTGATTTAAAGTCAAATTTTTCACCTCTTTTACTCTACAAGTTTCATAATTAGATCTGAAGGAGTATAAGACTCAAAAAACACCTCACCATATGCCTCCGGCCTCAGCTGTGGCAGCCGCTCATACATTTCTACCTCTTCCTCATCGCCGACAAAATAGACATCTCCGCGGTGGCTGATCGTGTTTATCTCCGCGGCTCCTGTAACCTCCTCGGCAAGGTTGAGATAAATGTCACCATCTATGGCTTCTATATTCACGGTGGCATTGCCGGTAATCTTATCCTCAAATTTTAAAAATATGTCTCCGGTCTCGCTGAGCACATCTACCCGGGCGTTACCAGCAATCTTCCCCTCTATTTCCCGATGAATATCGCCATACTCTTTGATTTCCACATGATCCTGGCCGGTAATATTTTGTCTCTCTATCTGCGGGATGTCCCTTTCTTCAACGTCGACAGGCAGCTCTTCAGCTCCCATACCAAAAACCATCATCAAAATCATCGCAGCGGCTACAAATTCTTCCATGGTATTGCCTCCTCCTCCCGAACCTTTCCAGTTTTTTATTTCATGTCACCTGTTGTATCGATTATATCACAGCAGATAAACTTATTTAATGGGAATGTCATAATGTTTTTTTATCAGGCAGGAATTCACAGGATTATAGTTCACGGGGGTCTTCCTGTTTTCAACTGGAAAACTGGCGCGTCAAAAATACTTATTTAATTATACTGGATGATATGAAGCTTCCAGACTTAATATCTTTCAGCCCCTGTTAAAATTATAGCGTTTTTATGCGATATCTATCAACTGATGACAAGAAGAACCATTTTTCCTGTATATAACCCTCCACTAATTTAACCATAGAAATTTTAGCAAATAAAAAAAGCAGACCATACTGAGTTGTCACCTAACCCAGCATAATCTGCTCAAAATTCTGCTAATTATATTTTTGAAGTGGACAATCAATTCATCTGCTATAGTCTCCATTTCATCACTCCTTTCAGGTGTAATCTTTTTTGCCTGTTTTTTAATTTCTTCACCGGAAGCCAGCTTCCTTTCAGTAGTATTAATGATATACCTAAAACTTACAGTTAAGATAGCCACTTCTCCAGTCTTCCTCACATACTCTCCCAATTCCTTCCAGACCTTTTTGAGTCTCCTCATAAACTCCTCTTTATTTCTGCTCCTGTTCAGGCTTAAAATCTTAACAAAAATTCTAAACTTGGCCATCTCTATCTCTGACATCTGGGCTGTCAATTCCTCAAGGGTATAAAGATAAAAACTATAATCTGGTGTGAAATAATCAGCCCATTCCAGTTCACCTTCCATCAGTCCTGTAAACTCCACCGGTTCATTCCAGTCAGGCTGACCATGATAAAATACTACAGGCAATACCAGTGGTAAAACTTTATCATCATTTTCATATTTTTTATCCCAGATTCTGGTCATATACTTGAGCAGCTGCAGGACCGTTTTTCTTTCTGGCGTGCTTTTGTGTTCTAAGAGAAAAGAAATATAACCTTCATTACCATCTGCACCATCTGCAAACTCTACCTTATAGACTACATCTGAAAATAATCCTTTCAGTTCATCATCAACATAACTGTCTCCCGTCTCGCTTAAGGAGTCAAGGTCCAGCCTGGCAAGAACATCGTCGGGCAAATTAATCTCTAAAAATTCCTGAGCTACCTCTTTGCTGCCCATAAATTTAACGAATAAGTTGTTGTGTGGCTGAGAAATTTCCTGTGACATTTATTTTTGACACCTGCACTTTCTCTCTATAAATATTGTATCACATTTTTCTCTTAATATCATTCATTGAAAGCTTCAAGCTATTTAATTTCACATTTCTTTTTCAAAATTATCTACACTCTGGTGAAGCAGATCTGGTAAAGACTCTGGATGCTTTATTTCCATTTTCTTGCCATAATAACTTTCTTCCTCTAACCTTTTCTAATCCTGTTTTATTCTTTCTGCTTTACTCATATCCCGAATTTCACCGTAGCTACCTTTCTTTAAGTCATCCAACCAAATCCCTTGCTTTCTATCTGAAACTTGCTAACCCTATCTGATCTTTATTATAATACAAAACGTTTATAAATGTAACCAACAAGCAATCTCATAATGTCCCTCAGTTTCTGTTTCAACTCTCCCGTCCCCCAGGGGGGATTGGGCTGTTCCAGAAGTCGGTCCTGCTCCTCCTCGGTCAGTACCTCCGACAGCTTCTTCGGTCGGATTCCAATCACCTCCGTTTTTTGTCCAAAACTTGCTTTTCCTATCTTTCTCGAGCTCATCTTCGATGAGTTTTGCGGTGCGGTTGCCATTCCCCGGCAATCCCGAGTGCATCCGCGGAAACCGGACATTCTACCTGCCTTACAAAATAGAAAAAAGCCCGCCTTGGGGCGGGCCGCTCTCATGAATGTTTTATATGTTTGAAAACATTTTTATTAGATCGTTATCCAGGTTTTTACCTGCGGCTTAGAGATTTATATTTCCTGCAGTGTAAAGCCCAGCTCTACTCTACCTTCAGCTTCAGCTGAAGAACCGGGCAAAACTTTTACGTCAAATTCAACCTCTTCGCTGCCGTTAGTTCCCTGAAAGTCACCGTTTATCCCCTCGACACTCTGCCAGGCAGAACTGCTATCATCACTGCGTCTGACCAGAACATCGACATCGCCGGTGGCAAAATTGTCCAGGTCCAGCTGCCAGTCAGCATTGCTCATGATTTCAACCGAACCAGCATTTTCCTTCACTATCTCCTCTTCTCCCTCGCTGAAATCATACTCGACTACTGCCGGATCTCTTATCTCCATCTGCTGCATCACCGGTATATTCACCTGCACGTCTATAGTCTCTTCCGCCATTGCATTACCTGCTTCAACTGCCTGTACATTTATGCCTAAAGCCAGCAGTGCAACTATCAAGAATACAGTTAATTTTCTCAACATTATTATTACCTCCTCTGCAGCCGGGCTGTCCGGTCTCAAATCCGGACCCCTGGCTTTGTGTCCCCGCCTTGCGGCGGGTTTACCCCTTAAAGAGGAGGGCAAATACTAAAGCCTGTCACCGGAAGGGCGACAGGCCTAAGGCGCTTTCCTGCTTAGGTAGCGGAGACTGCCGGACGGATAAATGCCGTCTGCGGCTTTCCGCTTTGCGCCTCACTCCTTTCGGAGAGAGTTGCCCTTCTCTGTCAGGGTCGAATATATTTTTAATGGTTTTTATTCTTTATTTTTTCATCTTCACATAGGTTATAGCATGCAGAACCATAATTTGTCAAGGGCTTTTTGATAATAATTTTCAATAAGTCACAGCTGTTTCATCTGCAGTTCCTGTATCATAAGCTCGCCTTTCTCGGGCAGATCTTCAAATTCAACTCCAAAACCTCTGCCCGTCTCAGCCTCTACTGGAGCGTTTTCAGCTACTCTGGCCACCCTGCCGGCGACCTCAAATTCTTTGCCTTCAAACTCAAGTCTGAGATAAACCGGCTGATCCTCCTCCATTTCCACCGGGCTGCTGCCGTTTTCCAGGAACATGATCCCGCTCACGCTGATATCGACTGCTTTGCCCTCATACATGCTTTCATTTTCGGGTTCGACCACTTCCTTCTCCAGGCTTTTTTCCTGGTCCAGAGGCTGGAATTCTACCTCTCCGTCCACGGGAAAACGGGGAGCTTTTCGCTCCTGGTTTTTGTAGAGATACTCGGGGGTTTTAAGAGATACAATTTCCTCGTCTGTCTCCTCCTCAATTTCTTCTACACTGCTGTAAAACTGAAAACGACCGGGGTGGGGATGGGAGCGGCTGAAGTTGACCTCAACTTCCAGCCTTTCTCTTATTATAGATTTGAAATTTTCGCCGTCCACAATCTCAGTCTCGATCGATTTTCTATCCACCTCAGCTACCCGGGTGCGGGCTCTGGTCTCACTCTCCCCGGTGACTTTAAATTCCACCAGCAGATCCTCGCTCAAAACTTTCTTGTAATCATTGCTAATTCTTGCCAGATCTCCTCCACATTTCTCACACTTTTCCCTATCATTAAGACTGT
Organism: uncultured Halanaerobiaceae bacterium; assembly: GCA_964436625.1. Classification (GTDB taxonomy): domain Bacteria; phylum Bacillota; class Halanaerobiia; order Halanaerobiales; family Halarsenatibacteraceae; genus Halarsenatibacter. Next base: position 54,148 of record CAYTDP010000005.1, read on the forward strand.
ACTCGCTGCGGGCGGTGTAATATTTCGCACCGCAATCTCTGCATTTGAGCCAGGTAGGCATATAGGCTGTGCCTCCTGAATTATCATCAGGCTGAATATTTACGTCAAACCCCGTCTCATTTATAAATTCTGCAGCTGATTCTACAGTAACGTCCACATCAACATCCCAGTCTCTTTCCTCACCATCTTCAATGTCTTGTACTCTCGCTAATACTCCAAAACTTAAGCCGAAAACCAACGTGACCGTCAGAACTAAAATTCCTAACTTTTTCATGATTTATAATCCCCTTTTATTTGATTATGGTTGCATCTCTCGTTGGCCGTCCTCTCCGCCAAAGAGAAAATTTTATGGGCAGAGTTGGTGGAACAGGTTAATCTCATTCCTTAACTGTAAAGGTAATATCATCATCATATGTTATTGCTTCTAATTCATTCCAATCAATATTTTCCGAAACTGGCAAATATCCCACTTTTATTTCTTCTACTACAATTTCTTCGTTCCCATTCGTGACATAATTTAACTTATTTCCAGGTTCTAAAATATATTTATCATCTATTTTAATAAGATACCTGAAAAAATTATCTGCTGTTTCACCCAAACCCTCAGAAGAGATTTCCAGTTCTTGATTTTCATTAATGCCTAACGTAATTTCCTCAAATTCTTCATCCTCAATTATTTGATAAAACTCAGTTCCATTAAAAACTTCATTTCTATTCTCAGTCGGATCTTCAATCTCCCATTCCAGATCACCATTGCTTGATTGTATGCCGAAAGTGCTGTCATCACCCTGCACCGGTATTGACATCGCCAGCAGCACTAATGCAGCCAGAACCAGGATAACGGCTGTTTTATTTCTGCCTGTTCTTTTGATTCTCTTCATTTTCTCTCCTCCAATCGCTGGGTATTAGCTCCAAATTTCGGCTCCTGCTAATTTTCAGAATTTATCTCGAGGGAAATTTCCTTTATTACCTGTGTTACCGACCAACATCCGATTGCTTTCGTGTTGTTCCGTGTTACCGACCAACATACCGAACAACACCCGGGTAACATCGTTCTCATCCTTGGTCCATGGGCCTTCTCGGCTGTTTTCTCCGATGTTGACAGGAGTATAATACTACTCTCATCTCTGATCCTAATTTTTTCAGCTCTCAGTAAAACTTTGTTACTATGTTCAATGATATTATATGCTTAATTTCTCTGAATTTTAATTATGGAGCAATAACTTCGATGATGCTGCGATGATGCTTCAATTTTGTTCTCTTACATCGAGCGTAAAAGGAGAATAGTACCAGTCCAGATCCAGGCTGGAGGATTTATCGATCCTATCAAAATAAATATCTCTCAGTCTTTCCATCACACACATGATATCTTCCCGCTCGATATCATGCAGAATGATCAAAAAATCCTTCCTGCTCCAGCGGCAGACCGCATCACCGCTGCGAATTCTTCTTTTAATCACATCCAGCATTTCATCCGAGGCCCTGTTCAAATCCACCCCATTACCGTTCTGCTTTTTCAGCTTCAGGCGGGAAAAGTACGAGCTGTGCCAGTCTCTTTCCGACCTTCTTTTTTCCAGATGAAATATGTACAAAAATGTACTCTTATCGCATACATACGGTCCCGGAGATAAATCACTCCTCTGATCTTTTTCCCGTTCAGAAGACGCTGAAAAATTATACCCATATGTTTAACACCCTTTTAAATTATCCGCCTGAAATCCCTGTCTGTATTTATCCTTCAATAAAGATTATAAATTATTCGTTTTATAAAGTTAATGATATAGCGATTACATCGATAACGCTGCGGTGATGCGAATATACTTTCCAGAATAGCTCAAGAAATCGAAAAGCCGCCAGGCAAAAGCCTGACGGCGAAATCAAATAAATATTTCTATCCTGAATCTTTATTTTGACGAGCTGTGATGCTATCATGTCATCAGCACCTGTACAAACTGAAACTCTGTCATTCCAAAAAAATTTATATGGAGGAGGAAATAATCTTGCTCACCGACTTCGCCGGTTTTATCTTCGATCTCGACGGAACCATCTATTTAGGTGAAGAGCTGATTCCCGGAGCTGCAGAGGTGATAAAAGAGATCAGACGCCTGGATAAGGGCTGCATATTTCTCTCCAATAAGCCCATCGCCAGACGCGAAAACTATGCCGAAAAACTCACCCGGCTGGGAATAGAAACTTCTCCCGAAGAAGTGATAAATTCCTCGCTGGTAACGGCCGATTATCTGGCCAGAAACTCGCCGGGAGCAACGGTTTATGTACTGGGCGAAAAATCGCTGATGGAAGAGCTAAAAGATGCCGGCCTGACAGTGGTCAATGAGGGCCTGGAAAAAGAAGGTTACCAGGTTGTCGACGGCAGATTTGATAAAGAGGGGTATAACTTTTTCGAGCTGGGAATTCAAGGTAAAGAATATAAAGATGTCGACTGCCTGGTGGTCTCTTTTGATAGAAACTTTCACTACGGCCGGCTCAATGATGCTCTCCAGATATTAAAAGAAGGAGCGGAACTTGTCGCCACCAATCCCGACAGCACCTGCCCGCTGGCCGGGGGAGAGATACCTGATGCAGCCTGTATGATTGCGGCTGTGGAGGCCGCCAGCGGCCGCGAAGTGGAAAAAATCATGGGCAAACCTTCGCCGCAGATGATAGAGACCGCCTTAAAAACTATGAATAAAAAGCGGGAGGAGCCAATCTCACGGGAAGACTGCCTCATGGTAGGCGACAGACTCAGCACCGATATAAAAATGGGCGAAGCTGCCGGCCTGACCACCGCCGCGGTTTTGAGCGGTGTCACCGACCGACAGCGTCTGGAAAAAACCGAAGTTCAGCCGGACATGGTTCTCAAGTCTGTTGAGGAGTTATTATAGGTCATTCTCTCTCCTCGAGCAGGATCTCATGATCCATCAGATCCATCTTTTGAATGTCGGCCGCGATGAACTTTTCCTCTCCCATCAGGCCGGAAAGAGTCAATCCGTCCTGCTCGGGAATAACCTCGCTGACATCTTCCATGAAAAGCTCTTTCTCGCCGTCTCTGACGATATAGGCGTTGGACTGGCACATGGTTTTTACCCCCTGTAATATAATTTTGGCCTGGTTTCGCAGATTCCCTGTGAAAAACTTTTTTATCCTGTCCTGCGCCGGGAACGCAGCTTCATAATCTCCTCCAGGCTGCTCTCCTCCAGCTGCGGCAGCATAAGCTTAAGCAGCTGGTATTGATATAAGAATTCATCGAGAAGGAGATCTGCTTCCTCATCTTCCAGATGGCCGATATCTTCCATGAAATCCTCGAGTTTTTCTGAGCTGCGGCTGAAAGACTTTATAAGCTCTTTCACCGGCTGCTCCCTCTTTTCCTCATCCAGCAGATCGCCCAGATCAGCGGCCGTCTTTTGTCGCTCTCTGTCTATCAGCACCGCCCCGACAGCTTCCTCCATCTCCAGATGAAGATGTCTGTTGTAAAGGCGGCCGATTTTATCGACCTCATTGCGGGTGAGGTTAAATTTTATAACAGCCTTCATCAGCTCCTCGGTCAGCACCGGGTTGCCCGAGCTTCTGCCCAGGCTGACAGCTCTGCTCACATGCGAAAGCCCCAGCGAACAGTCATCATCGAGCACGGCCTTTTGATATTTGGGTTTGATCTCCAGAATCTTAAGCCACTGGGTAAGAGTGCTGCGCGGCACGCCCAGCCGCAAACTCGCTTCTTTGACCGTGAGATCATGAGTCTCCATATAGCTCTTTATACCCCGGGCTCTTTCCAGCTCATCCAGCTTCTCCCGCTGCAGATTCTCGACCAGATTGATTTCCTTAATCTTCTCGGGCTCGATCTCCTCATCGACGATCAAAGCGGCAATATCTTCCTTCTCATCCTGCTGTTTCATGGCCCGATAGCGCCGTTCGCCGGCTATCAGCTGATAACGGCTGTCATCTGCCCCTCCCTGCTCTTTCTTTCTCCTGACTATAACCGGCTGGAGCTGTCCCAGCTGTTCAATAGAACGGGCCAGATCATCAAGGGCCTCTTCATCAAATTTTTGCCGTGATTGATCCGGCATTACCTCTATATTGCTTAACGAAAGAACGGCAAAATCCATCAACCTCGACCTCCTTCGGTCAGACCTTCTCCAGCAGCTGAATCTCTGACATCGGTAATATTATCTTCGCCTCTTCTTTTGCCGTCTCTGGCTGAACTTTTCAGAGATGATCCTCTTTCGGAATCAAAAGCGCCTGCAGCCTGATAACCCTCGACTATTTCGGCCAGCTTCAGTTTAACATTTTCCGGCCCCTCCGAACGCACCGCCTGGTTCAGCTCGGTGAGCGTCGAAGGCAGGTCGCCGGGCAGATGGTTCTCAAGATTACAGACATAAATGCGCTCATGCTCGGTGGCACGATTATTTTCGGCTTCGGTGAGCATCTCCTCACGCAGTTTCTCGCCCGGCCTCAGGCCGGTTATCTCTATCTCTATATCCTCGCCCGGACGCAGACCGGAGAGGTTGATCAAATCGCGGGCCAGCTCCAGAATTTTCACCGGTTCTCCCATGTCCAGCAGGAAGAGTTCGCCCCCGCCTCCCTGAGCACCGGACTGGAGGACCAGCTGAGCCGCTTCCGGAATGGTCATGAAATAGCGTTCAACCTGGGGGTGAGTGACCGTCACAGGCCCGCCGCGGGCTATCTGCTTTTTGAAGATAGGGACCACGCTTCCGCAGCTGCCCAGAACATTGCCGAATCGTACGGCCATATAATCGGTGCTATGTCGTTTATCGTAGAACTGTATCACCATCTCGGCCACCCTTTTGGTGGCGCCCATGACGTTGGTCGGATTTACCGCCTTATCGGTAGAAATCAATACGAATTTATCCACGCCCTGCCGTTCAGCGGCCAGGGCTGTCTTCTCGGTGCCAAAGACGTTGTTGCTGACCGCCCGGGCCGGATTTGACTCCATGAGCGGCACGTGTTTGTGGGCGGCGGCATGAAAAACAACTCCCGGCTGATAACGGGCAAAAATATTATCCAGGTTGCGTTCATCGCAGACGCTGGCGATAACCGGATGAATATCAAGATCTGGATATCTGTTCTGCAGTTCGCGCTGCAGCATATAGGTTGAATTTTCGTAGATGTCGAGAATCACCAGCCGCTCGGGGCTGTATTCGGCCACCTGCCGGCAGATCTCCGAGCCGATCGATCCTCCGCCGCCGGTCACCAGCACAGTCCTGTCGGTCAGATAGGAACAGATGCTGTCGATATCGAGCGAAACAGGATCACGTCTGAGCAGATCTTCTACCCTGATCTCGCGCAGCTGATTTATGCTCGCATCGCCGTCTATCAGTTCATAAACTCCGGGAAGAGTTCTGACCCTGACATCCTGATCGCGGGCCCGGTTGTATATCTCTCTGATTTCGCTGCCCGGAGCAGATGGGATGGCGATGATTACCTCGTCTACTTCCTCTTCTGAAATTACTTCCGGCAGCCTGTGTCTGTCACCCAGAACCTCGACTCCGTGGATTCTGAGATTCTGCTTTCCGGGATCATCGTCTATAATACCGACTACCCTTCGGTTAATCTCAGGATGGCGTTGGAGTTCGCGAATAACCATCTCGCCGGCATCACCCGCTCCCACGACAAGTACTTTTGTGGCAGGATGATCGGAGCCATCTCCCCCGGACTTCTGACGGTCGAGATCGGAGATAAGCCTCAAACTGAAACGATATCCGCCCAGGGCAAATATCAGCAGCACGGTGTTGATAAGGGGGATGCTTCGGGGCAGAGCGGTCTGCCCGAAAAAACTGTAGGCCATCAACAGGGCATTTACCATCGCTGCCGTCTTAATTATTGCCAGAAGCTCGCCGATGCTGGCATACTGCCACATCCGCTCATAAAGGCTGGAAAAATAGAAGATAGCGCCCCCGGCCAGCGAGAGAAAAGGTATGTAATAGATATTGAAATAATTCAACCAGCCACCTTCAAAGCGGAAAACAAAACTCAGCATCAAACAGAGGTTGAGCAGCAAAATATCAGCTGCCATCACCCGATATCGGGTATAAAACCTGTCGATAAGATCTCTCATGATATTTCCCCCGTTCTCAAATTAATCCAGTTACTATGATAGATCAGGCCAATATTGAGTCAGCTCTCTTTACCGCCATTATCAGATTCTTCCAGCTCTTTTTTAATGCTTTCCAGCTCGCTCTCGGTGATATCTCCGTTCTCCAGCTGTTTTCTGGCCAGCTTCATCAGCTCACCATCGCTCAAGCTCCCGCTGAATTTATCGCGCAGCGGATGAGGGCTGCTCTCCCGACCATCTTCATCACTCAAAAAGGAATAACCGAAATCCTCATCGAGACCAAAGCGCAATATTAAGTAAAATATCAGGCCGATAATCAGAAGACCGCTGACGCCAACCACATTATACCAGCTCCCATAAGCTTTTACCTCTCTACAAACCCTGAATCTGCTACTTTTTTATTATAACACATTTTGGCAGTCAATCGAATAAAAGTGGGCTGTGAAATCTATTTTCCTTTGACCAGAAACGGATTTGTCAGACGATCCTGGCTTTGATCAGGCTGAAAGTCTTGAATTTATCCAGTATGTGCGATATTTTAGAGATAGTGGGCATCTGCAACTGTCGGCCTAAATTTTTTGGCTCTTCTCCACATCAGTTTTTGGTTTTGTTTAAGAACACTTGCATTTAGGACATTTTCCCACTTTATATAGTACTCAT
>CAYTDP010000006.1:0-17945 GCA_964436625.1 uncultured Halanaerobiaceae bacterium
CGGCCGCCCCCGCTGCTCGGGTTGGGGGTTTCAGTAACCATCACTACTGCAAACTTTTTGCTGGAGTTTGCAGTAATGAAAGCCACTGAAAACACTTCTATCTTCAATATCTTTTTCTCTCACCTATATTATCGAAAGAAAGGATGAAATTTTTAAACGCTTATATTGGGATAAAAACTCTATCAAAGCCACTTATGTAATATTAGCTCCCAAATACTACCCTATACCCCCTATTTACCCTGTTTTATCGTCATCTTCATCGCTGTTGACGGTCAGGTCACCCAATTCCTCAAAGCCTGAGGCCTGAGCCGCTTCCACATTCTCCTGGCGGATCCTCTCATAAACTTCCTCTCTGTGTACCTCTATTGAGCGGGGGGCATCTATGCCAATCTGCACCTGATTACCGTCGATGGAAAGCACCTGAATTTCTATATTCTCCCCGATCATTATCTTTTCATCTTTTTTGCGGGTAAGTACCAGCATCAGGCACTCCCCTCCCTGATCGGCTTGAGCTCGATGGGATGGCGCAGCGGATATACGTCCTGATCAAGAATCACCTGGCGGGCCAGATTTTCCTCGACATTGATGACTACCGGGGCCGAAAGGTTGGCGTAAATCTGATTGCCCTCGCCCTCTAAATTAACTATCACCACAACTCCTACGTCTTCCTCGCTTTCAATCTCCAGAACATCCTGGGTCGTCTGATTTATTTCAAATTCATAGCTGTCTGTAAAACTCACCGGTTCCAGCGTTACAAAGGCCAGCTCCGGATGATCCACCGACTGCAGAATCAAAAATGGCGACTCCTGCTTCAGCGGCTTCAGTATAAACTCGCGGGCATTGTCAAAACCGGGCAGTCCCCGGGGAAAGCTAATTATCTCATCCTCTTCAACCTCGATTTTCCCGAACTCTCTAGTTTCTATCTCTCTTTTAGCCATCTTTACATCTCCTCCTGATCTTTTAATCAGTGTTTTCCAGTAACTTCAGACGCGAACATCGACTTCCCGTCCCGGCACATCAATCTCGATCTCCGGTCTCTGTTCCATATATATTTCAATTCTTCCCCGATCAAATCTGTACTCCGGACGATTCAATTCTCCCATAAGTTCTGTATCAACCTCGGTCTCGGCCGGATCGGCTGAAACCTCGAGCTCGGGCGGTTCGACGCTGAACTCCGGCGGCGAGAGATACTCCACCTCGACCCGAACTTCATCATCGAACATCTCCTCGAAGGCGATATCGGCAATATCGTGATTTTGAAAATCCATCAGCCGGTCACCGATCTCACCGTAACGTCCGATAGCCTCCAGAGCCACTTCAAAACTTTCCTGCACCCTCATCTGCATGCGATCACGAAAATTATAAAGTCCCATGTCCTGGCGCATCTCGGTCATGTCAATATTTATATCGATATTCCTGGCTTCCATCTGCACCCGGGAATGTTCCTGAGCTACGTTCGCCCTATCCATTCGATGAGATATCTCAAATTGATAGGGAGTTTCCTCGATACCCAGGCGGCCATGCTGTAAATTAATTTCCACAACAGGAATATGCATTATCATTCACTCCCTAATTGTACTTGCAGGCAGATGCAAAAGCCGATAATAATTGGCCGGGTTATTACTGCTTCAGCACGATGAAAATGCTGTGACGACTTTTGACATTTTCGCCTGCCAGGTCGAAATAATCAATCAGAAATTGTATTCTGTCACAGGGAGGTGACAGACCGAGCGCGGACACATGATGTGTTCCTCGCGAGGGAAATGCAATTTCTGATTAAAAAGTTACCTGGATGTTTGAAAATGTCCTATGAGGAACAGCATTTTCATTGTGTTTACTGCAGGAAATCCACCAGCGTCGGCTGAATTATTCTCGCCCCGGTCGCCAGCGAAGCCTGATAAACCGATTCCTCCATGCGCATCTCCATTATCGTTTCGGCCATATCAGTATCCTGATTTTCTGAAAGAAGCTCGCGCAGATTGATGGTATTATCCTCCAGTCGTCCCTGGGTCATCTCCAGCCGGTTCATTCTGGCTCCCAGATCCGCTCTCAGGGCAAGATTATCATCCAGGGCCTCGTCAAACTCAGCGATGTCGTTTTCGCTCAACATTAGCGGACCGTCGACATCAACAAATTCACCCATTCCATCCTCTTCCGCTTCCGCATATTCGCTGCCTTCGAAAAGCAGTTCTCCCAGCGGAGAATTTGAAAGGTCAACACTATCACCGTTTTCACCTGTCACAAAATCAATGCTGAGCTCAGCTTCCTCGCCTGTTCCGGGAGAACGAAACTCGATCCTGTTATTCCGCAGCCTGGCGTATCTTTCGCTTTCAGTATCCAGTCCTTTATTTATTTTATTATTGACGCGTTCTACAAACTCGCTGCGCGTAAGGTCAGCAACAACTTCGTCATCTTCGTCATCTTCGAACAGTTCATCTTCACCTATATTAATCGTCTCAAATTCTTCAGCTTCGACATCATATACTTTTATTTCCATATTTATAGCATCTCCATCTTCATCTTCTCCAAAACCTCTTCCCAGGGGCCCCGAAGGAATCTCATTGGTATATATCCGGGCACTGCCTCCCTCGAGATCATCGATCACATTATCCAGGGCATCTATAGCGCTGCCGAAAGCCTCTTCGCCATTGACATTTATATTCATATCAACGCCGGGACTGATCTGTCTTAAAATATTTTTATGATCACCGACATAATCGCCGTTCTCATCAAAGGGAGCCTCATCGGTTCTCTGTCCGCTGAAAACATGTCTATCGCCGTGTCTGGTTTCCGATATAGAAAGAAGTTCTTCCCGCAGCTGTTTCATCTCGCTGGCCAGATTTTCCCGCTCTCCCGCGGTCAGGGTATCGTTAGCTCCCTGAACAGTCAGCTCTCGCGCGCGGTGAATTACGTTCACAGAATCATCCATGGCGCTCTCGGTGGTCTCTATCCAGGCCTGAGCCCTGTCTATATTTTCCTCGAACTGCTCGCTGCTGGCTATATCGCCACTCAGATCCATACTCCTGGCCGCCCTGATGGGAGCTTCTGAGGGGAATCTGAACTTCTGGCCGGAAGAAAGCTGCTGACTGTAATCATCCAGCCTCTGCATATTGTGCTGCAGATTGTTTTTCATGTTATTGATCATGACGCCCTGAGTTATTCTCATCTTGCTCACTCCCGTTTAAACTGCTCTATTTCTAAAGATTTATCTTTATCTTTACTTACCGCATCATTCCGATCAACGTGTCCATATTTTCCTGAAAAGTGGTAATAACATTGGCTGCCGCTGCGTAGGCCTGCTGATATTTGACCATATTGGCCATCTCTTCGTCCAGCGAAACTCCCGAGATTGATTCCCGCTGATTGTGCAGCTGATCTGAAAGCGCCTCAGAGTTCTCCACCATCTGATTGGCCCGCTGACCATCGACTCCCAGCGAGGATATGACGCCTTCGAAGTATTCTTTGACCGAAGCTCTCTCCTCCCCGATATTTATCTCATCTTCGTCAATGGTATTGGCCAGCGCTGACGCATTGGAACCGCTGCCAGGGGGCGCGTCGAAGGATATATTGGCCTCTCCTCGATCGGTCACGGCCAGATTGAAATTGTTTTCGGCGCTGAAGAGAATTTCCTCTTCATCAGAGCTATCCACGAAAACTTCACCCGTCGGCATTTCACTCATGACTTCCCGATATATGTCCTGGGCTTCCAGATCTCCAGCTTCTCCCTCGGGAATTAATACCTGCGCACCATTATCATTCCATTCCACTGTCAGCTCATCTATATCGTTTTCTTCGGCCTCCACTACCTCAAAATTCATCCTGTTCGCGGTGCCGGAAGCTTCTATCCCGGTGATATTTTCAACATCAGTCGATATATTATCTATCCTGACCTCGCCGGCCCGATCTTCGTTTCCCGGACCCGCAAGTGTGGCTCCAAAATCCAGCGAAAGATTTTCATCATTTAATTCAATTAAATCAGCATCTTCAAAATCATCTTCATCATTGTCAATTGCTTCTTCAAGCACAAAAAACTCCTGACGATTCTCATCGCTCACCGCAACTATATTTCCATCTTCATCTTCCAGGCCATATTCATATTCTTCACCATCCACTTCCACATTTCCCCCATTTAATTCAACAATCTCATATGTTTCGTTCTCTTCTATTGCAATATCATCTTCATCTATTTCCTGCTCTGCGTCAATTTCTTCACTCGTATTCGTCCAGACATCCAGCTCTACATCTTCTTCGGTTAGTTCAACATCATCATCAAGATCATAATTTACATCGACTTCAAAATCCCGCTTTACCTCGCCGGCGGCAATCTCCTCCAGATCAAAATTCGTGCCACCTTCGCGAAAGGTACCGGCCTCAATGCGGTAACTGTAGCTGTCGTCGGCAATATCATCAGGATCGAAATCTATTACCCGGGCCACAGAGGGATTATCGCTGTAATTGCCGGCGGCAATATTTTCTACAGATCTGCGTATATCGCTGTCAACCTCGAGCCCCCAGGCGGGATTGTTCTCATCCGCTTCATAGTTAAAAAAGTCTACCCCGGGCTCTCCATTGCCGTCAAAACCTGATCTATGTACCTCGTTAAAATGATCGGCAAAAGCTTCGGCCATATTATTCAACTCGTCGATATACCCGCTCTCATGATCTTCGTCTGGCAGTCCACCTATCTCTTCATCTCTTATCTCTAAAAGCCCGTTGAGCTCTCCTCCGGCCACATTAGCTGTCTCTTCAGTATGAGAATGAAAAACTTCAAATAAACCCTCATCATTTTCTCTGACATCAAGAGCTCGAACAGTATTACCCGTCACTACCCGGGTACCGCCCAGCGTGATATTGACGCTGCCTTCCGGGGTCTCGCTGACGCTTACATCGACCAGTTCATTAAGCTCATCCAGCAGCTTATCGCGGGTGTCCATGAGATCGTTGGGCTGCTTGCCGCTGCCCTTAACTGAGACTATCTGCTCGTTTAATTCTGCCACTCTATCAAAGATGGAATTGATCTCATCGACTCCGGCTGCAACTTCATCGTCCAGCGAATTTTGATATTCGCGCATCTGACGGTAGATATCATTAAAAGAATCGGCCAGCGTTTCTCCTCTTTCGCGCACGGTGGTTCGGGCCGATCTATCATCGGGATTATTGCTCAGCTCGGATAATCCATCGCGGAAATTTATCATGGCCTGATCGAGATTGTTCTCGCTCGGCTCATTAAATATAAGCTCCAGACGCTCAAGGCCTTCCGCCCGCTGATTCCAGTAGCCGCCGACCTGGTTTTGCCGTCTTATCTGACCGTCTATAAAATTATCGCGCAGCCGGCTTATCTGCTCCACCTCGACCCCGGTGCCTATCTGTCCGGCGGAAGTTGGCATATTCCGTCCCGGTTTGGAATAAGGCCTGGTGGCTGCCAGCTCGGCCCGCTGACGGGTATAACCATCTGTATCGGCATTGGCTATGTTATGACCGGTGGTATCGAGCGCCTTCTGATGGGACATAAGCGAGCTCAGCGCTGTATTTAATACGGTAAACTGACTGGTCATGGCGGTTTACATCCTTTCTATCTCTACTTTCTTTTTCTTGCAGTTATTTAGGCTCTGCGATCGATAATATTGCGTACCTGCTCCTTATCGCCGTTCATTTCTCCGGCGGAGTCATTCTTTTCCGGCTTTTGATATACTCCCTGCTCCTCAGCTCCCTGCAAAAATAATTTAAGAGTTACCTCGTTAAATTTCATGGCCTGTAAAAGCAGCTGGCGGTTCTGTTCATTTACTCTCCCCAGCTCTTCCAGAAGCGGCCGCAGTTCTTCCTGCAGCTCTTCAAGTCGGCGCTGGCGTTCACCCGAAACATGTTCCCTCAAAGCCGATATATTCAGATCCTCCTGACCGGTCAATTCGGCCAGCTCATCTGCCAGGCTGCTGCGCTCTTCTTCGAGCTTTTCGATCCTCTGCATAATTTTCTCTTCCTGCTCGACTACCTCGCTCAAACCCTCTATATCGTTTTCTATCAGCAGCTCCTGTTTTTCTTCAGCCAGCTGCAGAGCTTTCTCATGAGCATCGGTCAGCTCCTGCAGAATCTGACAGAGATCATCCACAAGCGGAGCCAGCCCGGACTCATTTTCCCGTCCTCCAGCCTGACCTCCGGACCGACCCTGTTTTTCGCTTTCAAATCTGCCCGGCTCTGGACCCTGCACATCCATCTTTTAGCTCTCCTCTCCTGAAGCTGGGTTACCCACTTCCATCTCCTCTATCATGCTCTCAGCTATCTGTTCCGGCTCGATATCATAGGAACCGCTCTCCACCTGCTGCTGCAGCTCGGCCACCCGCTCCTGGCGAATCTCGGGAGTCTCTTCCATCTGTACGGCAAGTTCATGAATCTGGCGGGCTTCGTCGGATATTTCCATCCTGTCGCCGCTTGCCCGTTCCTGACTGGCTTCGCTCTCGCTCAGGAGCTCCTCGCGCTCCTGACGATACATTTTTTGGAGCTGCTGGGGATTGACACCGTTAATTTCCACTGCTCTTCACCTCGCAATATTACGCCTTATGATGATTATGATGATTACACATTCGTTTTTTTTCTCATTTCATCTCGCTTCATTTCGCTTCATTAATATTATCGGCATATGCCCGCAAAAATTAAAAGCAGCTGAGCTCATTTATACCTGCTCAGCCGCCTTAAAAAATTATTAGCTCTTTTTTTCTGGCCTAAATCCCCAATTTGCTCACTTTTTATCCCCTCTTCTGTCATTTATTCGGTCCTTGGTGTGCATCTCCTTGCTGTCAGAGCTTCTTTTTCGTTTTTTCTCTTTTTTATCAGAATCTTCACCGCTGAAACCTCTGGCCAGCTCTTCCTTGCAGCTGGAACAGTATCGGCCGGAAGAGATAGAGACTCCACAGCGTTCGCAGTCCAGCATCCCGTTTACAACCACATTATCGGCATCAAGTCGGCCTTCCTTGACAAATTCGATGATTATTTCCTTATCCACTCCGGTCTCTTCGTTAACCTGATCGACCGTGGCATTGGGGTTATCCCAGAGATAATTCTTGACCTTCTCGAACTTCTCCTCCCGTTCTTTCGAACAATCGGGACAGAACTTCTCATTGCCCTCCGGGGCATAGATGTTGCCGCAATTTTTACAGTTTTTTATATCCATTCCAGAAAACACCCCCTCACAATTTAGTCAGCTATCTCCAGCTGCACGCAGTTGAAATCTATTTTTTCTTCATCTGTAATTAATCCCAGCAGCTTATAACTGCCGCTTTCCAGATCGGATTCCAGCTCAAAGCTTTCCTGCCAGCTCCTTAATTCACCGGGCTTTAACGTCTTGCTGTGCAGAGCCATGGTAAAAGCTCTGCCTTCCGACCAGCGCCATTTGATCTGATCTTCATCATCGCGACCCTCACGCATAAGCAGCAGATCATAAACCTGACCATCCCGGAAATTCAGCGTCTGCTCCTCTTCCGAAATATTCCACAATCTCATCTCGACTTCGACCTCTTCCCCGCTTTCAAAGGATGTTTTATTAGCCTCCATCCAGGCGGCAAAGATCGGTTCATCTTCTTCCCTATCACGGATCAACTCCCGCATGGGAGCAGAAAGTAAAATTTTGCGATTATCCGATTCTTCTGACTCCAGAATAGGCATATGGACGATCTTACCCTCCGGCAGATCAGCCGCCTCCTCTATCTCAGCAGAATCTGATTCTGCAAAGCCGTTGGCCTGAACCGGCCCCATCAACCAGCCATTTTTTATTATCAAGCCCACCGCTATCAGCAGCAAAACTGCCAGGACCAGACCGAAAACTGAATACTTTTTCATGATGATCACCTGCCTTTCTCACCCTGAGCACAAATGAGCAAAAGAGAAAATGAAACGGCTTCACCCCGGCGACCAATTTCTGAGGAAAGCCGGAGTGAAACCTGTTATTTATAAAACTTTTCTATCTAATTATAAGATTCGACATTATTTGTAGTTCTCCTGCCGGACTGTGCTTTAGCAGGAAATTATGCTTATTCGTGACGCTGTTTTAGACTTTTCATGCGCTTCATTTTAAATTTATCCTCTCCAGCTAGCAGTAGTTGAAACTTAATTTTAACCTCAAATTTATGGCAGGTTATTCAAATTTTTCATATTATCTTTGATATTCTGGTAAATATCCAAATACTGCTCAAAGTATTCATCATAAATCTGATAATTCTCTTCAGAGGGTTCCACCGCCGGCCTGAAATCAAGCCATTCCTTAATAACTCCCGGCTTTTCAAAAACATCTGTGGCCAAGCCTGCCAGGAGAGCGTCTCCAAGCGGAGCTTCAACATCATCTTCTATGATTTTTATAGGATACCCAGTTACATCAGCAAATATCTGAGGCCATAATTGGGACTGGGTCACCCCTCCAGTTAAAATTATTTCATCATCAAGATTGGCATCAGTTTCCTCGACCGTCTCTACATTATGTTTTAAAGCATAAGCAACACCTTCAAGAAATGCCCTATAAAGATGTTCGCGGGAATGATATAGGCTCAATCCTACTATTGTGCCCCGCGCATTACTATCCCAGATAGGACTTCTCTCTCCCATGAAATAGGGTAAAACCATTAATCCCTCTGAACCGGTGGGGATGTCTCTGGCTTTCATTTCCAGCAAATCATAAGCATCAAAATCTATTTTAGAACTCACATCTTTCTCAAGCCTGGCAAACTCATCTCTGAACCATCTTGCTAAAACTCCGGCGGTACTAGAACCTCCAAAGGTATATATTTTTTCTTCGGATTCTACTGAATAAGGCATACTTACAAGTTTTGGAGATAAATTGCTCTTTTTTGTTATCAGTCCCCAGCACATAGAAGTTCCCGTCATTGCTACATGACTTCCCTCTGAAAAAGCTCCGGCCCCCACGTTAGCTACGGGTGCATCAATTCCGCCAGCTATGACGGCAGTATCTGGATTTAAATTCATTCTGTCTGCCATGTCAGTTTTAAGTTTGCCAACTACTTCCGTACAACCAACCAGATCAGAAGGCATCATAGAGGGGGGAATGCCCATTTCTTTCATCATTTCCGCTGACCAATCGCGATTTTTAAGGTCAAAGACCCCTCCAATATTACCGGCCGAAGAGTAATCAACAGCTAATTCGCCCGTCAATTCGTAAATTATATAATTTGCCGGAGGTATAAAATAATTAATTTTATCCCAGACATCTTTTTTGTTATTTTTTATCCACAAAATTTTTGTAAATCCAAAATATGAGTTGACGTAATTGCCGGTGATATTAAATAATTTATCCAGATCTATATTATTTTTAATCCATTCGACTTCCTCTTCAGCTCTCCTATCCATCCAGATAAGACAGGGATATACCGGTTCCATATCCTCATCTACAGGAACCCCGGCTCCTCCATAAAGACTGCTGATACCAATGCCTTTAATACTATCTTTGTCGACACCGCTATCATTCTTAACACCTGATATCGTATCTATCACGGCTTCACGCCAGATTCCCGGCCATTGTTCAGCCCATCCCGGTCGGGGTGTATTTACTTCGTAACCGCTGTATGAATGAGCAAGAACATTTCCTTCTTCATCGATAATAACAGCTTTAGTACCCTCTGTACCTATGTCAACCCCTATCAAATGAGACATAATTTAAACCTCCGATTAGAGTATTTTTGCTGATTTTTCGACTATTGTCCGTAATCCTCCTGATAACGCCTGTGAGCCCGCTCGATGGCTTCTTCTGGAAGGCGGTCGGGACTGCCCCGGCTTTGAGCCAGATGAACTGTTCGGGCTGCATCTTCCAGCATCACCGCAGCTTTCAGCGCTGCTTCCGGGTCCTCGCCCACGGTGAAGACTCCATGATTTTTAAGCAGAATTCCCGGTGAATCACCGATATTTTCCACGATCGCTTTTCCTATATCCTCCTCACCGATAGGCACTAAAGGTCCGATCGGTATATCGCCGCCGAACTCGTCAGCTATTTGAGTCAGGCAGGCCGGAATGGGCTCGCCCAGAGCGGCGAAACTCGTAGCGTAATTGCTATGGGTGTGAACTATTCCATTTACATCCTCGCGGTGTCTGTAGACGTATAAATGTGAGGCAGTATCGCTGGAAGGTTTTTTATCCCCTTCCAGGGTGTTCCCCTCCAGGTCTACTACCACCATGTCCTCAGGCCCCATCTTTTCATAGGGCATACCGCTGGGTTTTATTACCACCCTGTCATCACCCGGATGGCGGCCGCTTACGTTGCCGCTGGTCATTTTCACCAGCCCCTGATGGGGTAGTTCCGCGTTCATCTCATAGACTCTTTCTTTCATCTCTTTAAGCATAGGATTTATATTACCCCCTCCGTTCTCATTGAAGAAATAAAAGGTAAAATCAATCCCTAAGCTGACCTGCTGCGCGAAGATAGGGTTTTAACTCATTAAATACCGCACTCCTGATGAGATTATCGGCCTGCGGCTTATATTTCCCCCGCCGAATCTCCCGGTATTGTGCCGGCATATACTGTCTCAAAAGCGGCGGAGGCACATCCAGCCTGTTAAAATTTTCTTTTAACCGCTCACGGGCTGCTTTAACTTCTGGCCGGGAAAGATAATAGCGGCTGCGGTCAAAATAACTGTAGCGGCAGGCCAGTTCTATCTCTTCTCTGCTCCCCTGATAATAATTCTTCCAGCTCTCCGGATTTTCCTTCATCTCGCTCAGGAGAACCTCAGAAAAATTGACAGTGCTGTCTTCAGGCAGCTGCCAGCTGAGCTCCTCAGCTATGGCCTCCAGGGCAAAAAGCGCCTCCCTCAGCGCAAAAGTGAGTCCCGGGCCTACCTTGAGGACGGCGATACCGTCGGCCACCATTCTTTTTAAAGCTTCAGGGGTCTGATAATCGGTCGAATGACCTTCAAAAACCAGCTGCTCCCGGGAGGAAATATAATCACTCAAATCTTCAAAATCTTCGGGCCAATAATCATAAACTTCGAAGCCGGCGAATTCAACACCGGGCTGAACCACATAAGCCATCACCCGATCGCGGGCCTCGTTTAGCCCTTTTTCTTGAAAGGCAATTTTCATGGCCTGCAGACTATTCTGCAGCTCGGCCAGCTCCGTCACCGTCGGACCTCTACCGTTATTGTCATCGCCATTGTCCGCTTCTTCACCGCCGGGAGAAGGCACCTCGCTGCCCGCAACATATACGGGAGGCTCACCCCCGGCAATTCCGGCTGAGCTGCTCTCGGCAAAACCTTTCTCGGCGGCCTGGCAGAGCTCGGCTGTTCTCCTGGCTATTTTCTCATCCGAAAGCGGCAGACTGTCATCGGCCAGGGGCGGGCTGGCATCCAGATGCAGCTTTTTGAAGCCGGCCCGGGCGTATTCATAGGCCATCTCACGCCCTTTTTCCATGGCTTTTTCCTCCGGCTCATCCTGAAAAGGAACAACCCCCAGATGATCTCCGCCCAATATCAGCTTTTCCTGATCCACATTCAGCTTATCTGCTTTATCAAAAATCCAGGAACGAAATTCTGCGGGAGTCCGTCCGGTATAGCCTCCAAACTGATTAACCTGATTGCAGGTGGCTTCGATCAAAATTTTTCCCTCTATACTGTCAGAATTTGCCAGCACCGCCTCCAGCACCTCAGAACTGGAACTGCAGATCGATGCTATTCCGGTCGGCTCGCCGCGAAATTGTTCCTTTAGAATATTTTCGGCAAAACTCTGCATATATTTATTACCCCTCTGTTGAATTCGATTAAAGTCAGAATCAGCGATCAACCAGCTCCTGAAAGCGTTCGTAAGCTTCATCCCAGCCATCTTCCGCGCGGGGATGATACTCCTTCAAATTAAAGGAATTTTCAATCAAAGTCCGTCCCTCGCTCAGATCGGACAGCTCGCCGCGGGCCAGAAGCTGGGCCAGAATATTGCCTGCCGCGGTCGCTTCGGCAGGACCGGTCACCACCCGATGACCGGTAGCATCGGCGGTCAGCTGGGAGAGAATCTCCGCTTTGATGCCGCCGCCGACTATATTGATGTTTTTCACCTCCCGGCCGACAAGCTCGGCCAGCTTCTCGAGCTGATGGCGATAGCTCAATGCCAGGCTTTCATAAATGCCCCGGGCCATCTCTCCGTAATCTTCAGGTATCGGCTGTCCTGTTTCCCGGCAGTAATCCCTGATGGTGGCGGGCATATCCTGCCGGTCCAGAAAACGGGGCTCATTGGGAGCCAGCAAAAATTTAAAACGCTCAGCCCCGGCTGCCTTCTTGCTTATCTCGTCATAGCTCAAATTTCTGCCCTGTTTCTGCCAGTTTCGTCTGCACTCCTGAATCAACCAGAGCCCGGAGATATTTGTCAAAAAACGTATTGTGCTGGCCAGTCCGACCTCATTGGCGAAATTTGCCTTCCGGCTGGCCTCGCTGATGATGGGTTCAGCCAGCTCCATTCCCAGAAGCGACCAGGAGCCGCTGCTTATGAAGGCGCTGTTTTCAGGATCCTCCAGGGGCGTTCCGGCCACCGCCGAAGCGGTATCGTGACCTCCCACAGCGGTAACAGAAATATCCCTGCTCAGATTTAGGTCATCTGCAATCTGCGAGCTAAGGGTGCCCAGCTTCTCGCCGGGAAAAATAATCTCTTCGCCAATTTCAGCCGGCAGCTCCAGCCGTTCAAATATTTCGCTCACCCATGTGCGGCTGCGGGGATCGTAAAGCTGTGAGGTGGAGGTTATCGTCTCCTCCGCTCTCCTGACCCCGGTCAGAAAATAATTGAATAGATCGGGAAGAAATAAAAGGCTCTCAGCTGCCTTCAGTGCCCAGCTTCTCTGCATTTTTTCTGCATAAAGCTGATAAATCGTGTTCAGCCGCATAAACTGAATTCCGGTCCTGTCGTAAATTTCCTTATGAGGCATTATCTCAAAGACTTTATCGGGTATCGATTTTGTTCGTTCATCGCGATAGCTGTAAGGATTGGAGATAAGGCGGCCTTCCCTGTCCAAAAGTGCATAATCCACACCCCAGGTGCTGATGCCGAGCCCGGTTATATCTCCCTCGACTTCTTCGGCTGCCCGGGCAAGTCCTTTTTTTATTTCGGCAAAAAGTCCGGGAGCATTCCAGTAAAGTTCTCCGCGCAGATTTACCGTCTCATTGGCAAAACGGTGCACCTCTTCGAGCGCAAGCTCGCTGCCATCATATTTGCCCAGCATAACCCTGCCGTTGGAAGAACCCAGATCGAAAGCCAGCAAATTCACCCATACCACCCCATTTTATAAAAGAATTACCCTGCAATCATAATTACCTCACTCTTCAGCATTTTCTTTCCCTCTGCCGCCCAGTATTTCTTCTTTGAGATTTTCGGGATGCGGCGGGCAGCCCGGAATATAACAGCCCTGCTGACAGATCTCAGCAGTGCAGACCCCTATTCTGATAATTTCATCTTCATTTAACGTTTCGGGCGGGTCATTATCCTCACCTATAAAAACTGCCTTACCGGCCAGTTCGGACAGCTCCTCCTCGCTCCAGTCTTTCATCATACAATCAAGAAGGTGCCGGCAGCCGCTGCAGCCTCCCTCCTGATTGAGCTCGATATCGTAGCTGCCGTAAAAACTCTCGTCAAGATCTATGACTTCAAAATCCCGTCTGATCTCGGCCGGCTCCAGTCCAGAAGTTGCCGAAGAGAGGGTAAGCCCGGGATCGCTCAAAGAGGGGAGCTCCATGCGCCTGCGGGCTTCCTCTATATATTTAATTTCGCCCGGGTCTATACCCATACACTCAGCCGCGACCTCATCACCCAGGAGAATATTATTCGCCGCGGCCAGTTTCCTAAAATTGACTGCATCTCCCGAGGTCGGACCGGCTCCCTCCATGGCCACCGTGCCATCGTAAACTGTGAATATATCGAGTTCGAGTTCATCGAGGCATAAATTCAGATCGACTATAGCTTCGGCCAGTCCACACTGATGGAAAAGTTTTTTCTCCTCTTCTCGAATCAAACCCTTGAGATTTTTAAGACCCAGCGTGGCCGGAAAGACATCATGAGTTTTCAGGACGGGCAGATTGACTATCAGATCTATTTCCCTTAAAATTTTTGGGAGATAAAGAGCGGTAAATGATCTGCCTTCCGGGATAGAATGCTTTTCAAAATCTTCGCCTTTGATATCCAGAAGCTTCACCTCGCTGCCGGCAAAAATTTTTTCATATCCGCCGGCTTTAAAAGCTTCCTCGGTGTTTTTGCCCACAGAAGCTCCATCGCCCAAAAATATTTTTCTTTCTCCTGGCAGCGACTCAATTATCTCGACCAGGACGGCGGCCAGGTGGGGGTTGGTGACGGTACCGGTGCGGAAATCCCGCGGCGATACCAGATTGGGCTTGAGCAATATTGTATCGGCCTCACGAAAAATCCCCTCTCCGCCTCCAAAAGGTTTTAAAACTTCTTCAGCTGCCCGTTTTAAATGTTCGCTGCTGTCGATTTTCTCCACTTCTGTAATGGCTGCAGTGCGCTGAATTTCTGTTCGATCAGGCTTGTCGCTGCTCATTTCTTTATGCTCACTCATCAATTTGCCACATCCTCCTGGATGTTTTTTACTGCCCAAATATCCTTCTGAGTTTGGCCAGATCTTCTTCGGAAATTTCGGAAGCGTGCTCATAATCTATCAGTTTCAATATTCTAGCATAAAATTCCAGCGTCTCCATGCGAAAATAAGCCTCTTTTAAGTCCTCGCCCCAGCTCAAAGCTCCATGATTTTCCAGCAGCACCGCACTGCTGTCGTCGAGATAACGCTCAACCTCTTTAGGAATCTCCTCGGTGGATGGGGTGCCGTAATCAGCAACCGGCACCGCGCCCAGCGAAATGACCGCTTCCGGCAGTATTTTGCGTTCAAGCCCCCTGCCCTCCACAGCCCGGGCGGTGGCGTATGGCGGATGAGCATGGACCACCGCACCGATATCGTCGCAGCTTTTATAAATTCTCAAATGCATCTCGGTTTCAGAAGAGGGATCAAGCTCGTTCTCCTCCAGCTTTTCTCCTCTGCCATCGACTCTGAGTATCATATCGGGCGTCATAAACCCCTTGCTGACGCCAGTCGGCGTAAGTAGATAATCATCTTCAGCGATCTTAAGCGAAATATTGCCGTCGTTGGCCGCCACAAACTCTCTTTCGTATAACCTTTTACCTATCTCACAGATATATTCCTTTTTTTTGTCAGTTCTCATATTCTTTTATCGCCTCCTTTTTTCAACCCAGCAGTTCATCGAGTTTAGCTTTGGCTGCAGCTCCCTCCATGGGCCCCCGGGCCTGAACGCTTAATGCGCCGGCAGCCATACCATATTCTGCCGCTTTTTCGACGCTCATTCCCCGGGAAAGTGCTGCGATAAAGGCACCATCAAAACAGTCGCCGGCTCCGGTTGGATCGATCTCCTCGGCCGGGAAAGGCTTTACCTGCCAGTGCTCATCCCCATGAAAAACTTCAGCTTCCTCTCCTCCTGCCTTCAAAACAACTGTTTTTGCTCCTTCTGCTATCAATTTTTTCGCGCCGCTTTCGGCTCGGCCTTCTACCAGCTCAGCCAGCTCTTCGCTGCCGGTCAGCACTATATCGGATTTTTTCAGGACCTTCTGACTCAGATCGCGAAATCTATCCAGCTCCAGCAGCTCGATTCTGAGGTTGGGATCGAAAGATATTTTCACACCCGACTCGCCGGCTATTTCGATCGCTGCCAGAATAGCCTCCTTTAAACTCTCGCTGCCGGAGAGAGAACAGCCCATAACATGCAGATAATCAGCTGATTTGATGTAATCAGGATCGACATCTTCAGGCGAGAGTTGACCGGCAGCGGCATGGGTGAAATGATAAATAAATTTGCGGCTGCCGTCGGCAAAATAGGTAACAAAGGCGGTGCCGGTGGTGAAATCTTCTTTTGTTTTGATCATCGATACATCTGCACCATCCTGAGCCAGCCTGTCTTTGGTCATTCTGCCAAAATCGTCATCACCTATGGCAGCTATCATACCGGCATCAGCACCCATCCGGGCCGCCTGATCCAGAAATATAGCCGGAGCTCCACTGGGATAGGGACCGACCAGCGTGCCCGGTTCTCTGAAGGTTTGATCAGTTTCAGTCGCCATAACCTCGACGAGTATCTCGCCGATGGTAACAACAGAAGGCATAATTTTCCTCCTTTCTCAGGCTAACAGATCTTCCATAAATTCTCTAGCTTTTACAGCTCTCTCGTCCAGATCGAGTTCCACATTTTCCTCTTCTCTCCATATCATGATATCCTGGGCGATATCTCCCCCGCCTTTAACAAATGGTTCCATAATTATCGAACCCTGATAATCAATTTCCTTCAGAGAGTCGAAAATCTCCTGCCAGGGAATGATCTCTCCCTCGCCGGGGGGACGGCGGTTGTTTTCGCCAACATGAAAGTGAAACAGTTTGTCGCCGGCAGTCTCCAGGGCGTCCTGAAAACTGTGTTCTTCAATATTCATATGGAAGGTGTCGAGATGAATTCCCAGCCGGGGACTATCAACCCGTTCGACATAATCTACTGCTTCGGCGCTGGTGTTGAGCATAAACTGCTCAAACCTGTTGACAACTTCAACCGCGCAGTTAACTTCGCAGACCTCTGCTGTCTCCATCACCCTTTTCATACTCTCGACGCTGCGGCTTATGAAGTCAGACTTATCGCTGAGTCCGGGTACAAGCCTTTTACCCCAGCCCCCATAGAGCAGTCCCCCGACCAGATTACAATCAAATTCAGCCGCCTTCCTGATCGAATTCTGCAGATAATCAATCCCTCTTTTTCTCACCTTGCTGTCAGCAGAAGAAATATCGAACTCCCCCGGCAGCCCCATGCTGAAGCTTATCTCCAGATCAAGTTCGGCGATGGTCTCCTTCAACTCCTCCTGCTGCCCTTCGCCGGCAGTTAAAACAGAATCCAGCTCGTACTGAATTTCATCGAACCCCAGTTCAGCAGCTCTGCGAGCACATTCAGCAAAATCGGCCATCCAGTCCTCCTGCCAGTAAGCATAAAAAATACCGAGATTATTTTTCATTTTGTATACTCCTCCCCTATCATTTAAAGCCTCAAAGTCAGGGCTTTAAATGCTTTCTTATTAGTTTTATTGTGGTTTTGTTTGTGAATTCCTTCTTATTTTTTTATTTTAGCAAAATAATCTTTGTTTATGCATTTTCTTATGACATAATTAAACCGGCCGGTAAAAATCCGGCCGGTTTAATTATGATTCTATTAATTTTTTTGATTTTACTGGTCCAGCTCATCAAGTTTTTCCTGATATCTTTCGGCCAATTCTTCAGCTGAAACTTCGGCCTGCTGAGCCTCATATTTCATTTCATTCAGAATATCATCTCTCTGGACGCTCCTTACATGTGTAGGATAAGGTTCCTGTTCTGCGTGAGCATCCTCCAATATTTCGAAATAGGGATGAGCTTCGCGATATTCTTCAGTTTCCAGAACATCGGCTCTATTGGCGGGCTGATATCTTCTGGCGACATCCATAACGATCTCTGGATCGAATAAATACTTCATCACTTCCATTACTGCTTCAGGATGTTCGGTGTTAGAACTCACCATGTAGGGCCAGCCAAAAGTATTGACTACAAAGTCATCTTCGGCTCCCTCTCGGTGAGGCTGGACCATAACCTCCCATTCATCATTATAATCCAGCTCTTGCTGCGTATAGGCAAAAATATTGATCGCTTCCGGGAAGAAAGCAGCTCTGCCGCCCATGAAGGCTCCCCTCATATCACCGGAAGCCCAGACATCGGCTTCAGGATCCTGCAGGCCTTCTTCACCGAGAGCCATGTAAAATTCAATCAATTCTATTCCAGCTTCCGAATCAATTATGGGCAGACCTGATTCGGTGAACTCTCCTCCCATAGACATGAATGTTGACATCATCCAGAAAGGAGGATGGTGAGATCCGCCAGGTTGGGCGTAAGCGTATTG
>CAYTDP010000006.1:18045-20124 GCA_964436625.1 uncultured Halanaerobiaceae bacterium
CGACCAAACCAAACTTCTACAGTTGTTTCCTGAGCTTCAGCCTCCATGGCAAAAGCCGTGACTGTGAATATTAGCAATAATGCGATTAAAAATAATTTCTTCATTTTTATCCCCCTTTTGATTTTAGAAAATGTCTAATCCACTGAAAAACGACAGAAAAGGACAACTGAAACTCCGGTTTTAAGTTATTCACCCCCCAATCCGAATTTTTTTAATCACAAAAATTTATTTAACATCGAGCACTTTATTCTTTCACTTTATTCTTTAATCGCTCCTTCTATAAGACCGCTGGTAACTGTCCTCTGGAAAATCAAATAAAATACCAGTATAGGAACTATGGTAACTGTGGCGAAGGCGAGCACAACCGGCCAGTCCTCGATCCCCATCGCATCTCTCAGCATAAAAAGTTGATAGGGAAGTGTCCTCATTCTGGTTTCTGTTGTTAGGGTGAGAACAAAGGGGAACTCATTCCAGGCTTCTCGCAAAGACATTACTGCGACTGTAATAATAGCAGGTTTAGATAAAGGGAGAATTATATGCCAGATTCTCTGTCGCAGAGAAGCCCCGTCAATAGCAGCTGACTCCTCCAGGGCTGTGGGGATTGTCCCAAAAAAACCGGTCAAAACCATGGTGTTCAAAGGTATAGCTGTAGCAGTATAAGAGACAATCAATGAAACGTAGCTGTTAAGAAATCCCAGGCCAGACCACAGCTCAAATAAAGGAATGATCAAGCTGGCCCGGGGAATTATGCGCGGTATCAAAAACATCATAAAGAGAACCGAAGAAAATTTGAATTTGTACCGGGAAAAACCGTAAGCAGCAAGTATACTCAAACTCACCGCTAAAAATGATGAGGTAACGGCCAGAAAAGTGCTGTTAAATAAAAACCTGGAAAACCCTCGAAAGTGAAAAACATATCTATATGCACGAAGAAGTGGATTTAAAGGGAATACTTGTGGGGGCACTTCATATATCGCTGCATAAGATTTGAAAGAAGAAGTTATACCCCAGTAAAGAGGAAATAGGGTGAAAAAGACCAGCAGAGATAAAGCAATCCAGTGAAGGCGATTATTTATGTGCCTGAATACACTTACTATTTTTTCAGTCAATTACTCACACCTCACTTCTGAATATTCTCAGGAACAGAACACTTGTTATTAAATTAGCTATTAAAATAACACCCATCACAACAGCACCATCGGAATATCTGAGCATATTAAATCCCAGCCTATACATGTATAAAGCCAGCACCTCTGTCGCTCTCCCCGGACCTCCACCGGTCAGGGGAAGGATTACGTCAAACATGTTAAAACTGGCAAAACTCATCCAGACCATGGCAATTCCTATCATTGGTTTGATAAGAGGTATGGTGATCTTCCTCAATATATCAATTTTAGAAGCCCCGTTAACTATGGCAGCCTCTATTAAATTGGGATCGATCGATTGAAGCCCCCCCAGTAGAATAAGGGTAGAAAAAGGCACTATAAACCAAACATTAGCTAAAATTGCCACTATCATAGCTAGATGAGAAGTGCCCAAAAACTCTATTCTGCCGATCCCTAAAAGAACCAAAATATGATTGACAAAGCCAACCCCTCTGGCAAATAAAAACCTGTATATAATAGCCGTAGCTATACCGGAAACAAGATAGGGGATGAGGGCCAGGCCCTGAAATCCCACTGAAAAAAGCTTCACTTTTTTAAGTCCCAGAGCAAAGCTGAAAGATAATAAAAATCCTAATCCCACACTGCCCGCCACGAAGATCAAAGAGAGTCTAAAAGAATTTTGAAATCTTGATTCGCTTAATAAATTGAACCAGTTATCCAGTCCGACAAATGGTTCCCCTGGTATTCCGAGCTCTATCTGATAAAAAGACATCCTAATGCCGTACAATACAGAAAACCATAATATAAAAGCTACAAAAGCAAATGCCGGCAGGACCAGAAGATAGGGCACAGAATTTTCTTTAATTTTCTTTAATGTACTCTTACCCGTGTATTTTTTCAACTATAAACCCCCTTATCCTGTTTATAAGCAAATCTAAATTTTCATCAGGACAAAACCACAATAACAGGTAAC
>CAYTDP010000006.1:20224-42280 GCA_964436625.1 uncultured Halanaerobiaceae bacterium
TATCACTTTATTTTCGTTTAATTTGTTGATATTATAATACCAAATAAAGTATAAATTTTGAGGCCATTATATATTTTTTTATAAAATTTTATGAGAAACAGAAAGTTATTTTGAGAGAGGAGGTATCATCCCAAAGAAAATGCTAGCGGAAGAGAGACGTAAAGCAATTGCCGAGGAAGTAAAAACCAGAGGCAGCGTCGAAGTCAGTGACCTCAGCGATAAGTTCGGCGTCACCCGGGAAACCATCCGACGTGACCTCGAAAAACTGGAAAAGAAGGGTGTCCTGCAGCGAACCCATGGTGGCGCAGTGAATTCTGGGCGGGAAAAGGAGGAGCTGGATTTTGATCTGCGAAAAAAACGCAAAACCGAGGCCAAAAAAAAGATAGCTGAAAAAGCATTTAGATATGTTGATCCCAACGACACTATTTTTATGGACGGCAGTTCGACCAGTTATTATCTGGCCCGCCGGATACAGAATTCAAACTACGGAGATCTCACAGTGATTACCAACTCAGCCAGCACCTGTACTGAACTCGCCAAAAACAAGGATATTTCTGTCATCAGTTCAGGTGGGCTTATGCGCAATCACAATTATACCATGGTCGGGCCTAAAGCTCGTTCTATTATAAGTGACTATAACGCCAGCAAATTTTTCGCTTCCTGCACCGGTATTACCGAAAAAAGCGGAGCTACAGAGGCCAACGATCTGGAAATTGAAATCAAGCGTGAAATGGCAGATAGATCGGACAGAGTGTTTCTGCTGGCCGATCATTCCAAGTTCAGTTTTATCGGCCTCTCAACATTTTTGCCTGTTGACAGCATAGATACCATAATTACCGATGATATTAGTCATGAGAATGTCCGCCAGGAATTTGGCAGCCGTAGTATAATCATCTGAAATTAAAAATCAGCAGAATAGCTGTGAAAGGAGAACGATAATGTCCGGCCAGAATCAGCTAAATATTGCGCTCATAGATGGATATCTGGACGAACCTTCCTGTCTGGGAGTGCCCCCTTACATTTCGCCCCATATCCGCTATCTTTACGGGGCTTTGCTCGATGCCGGCATTTATGGCCAGAATATCACCTACTATACCGCTGATAGCCTCAGGGATAACTGCCGGTTCCGAGGAAAAGAAAACTACTCAAGCACTGGTCTGGAAGATTTTGATCTGGTGCTGGTTTTGGCCGGCACAACTGTGCCGGGAAATTATCTCAGCGGACAGCCGCTGAGCCTGGCCGAAATCCAGGATTTGAGCAGCAATGTTTTTTATCCAACCCTGGTTTTGTGCGGTCCTATCACCATGGTTTTGGATCAGCTGCCCGGCGGTGAAAAGCTGCGCGAAAACTTTGATATAGTCTCAGGGGAGCTTTCCGCGGCCGATATCTATCTCAGGCTCTGCCGCCGGGAAGGAAAAAGCGGCAGCGTCGAAGCCGATCTGCTTGCCCGCTCCCTCAAAGACGGCGGCGGAGCAACTCTAACCGGGGCTTTGAGCATCTGGGCTGAAAAAGGCGTCGGTCTTGTCGATCACCATCCCCATTATCCACGTCTGGTTATCGAGCTGGAAACTTTTCGCGGGTGCCCCCGCCAGCGCGGATGCAGATTCTGCAGCGAACCGTTAAAAGAGATCAGCTATCAACGCAGCCCGGGAGATATAGCTGCCGAAGTCGAAGCTGCCGCCGTACGAGGGATACATAACTTTCGTCTGGGCTGCCAGACCGATCTGCTCTCATATCACGGAGGCCGGCTGCCGCCTGAAAAGAGCAGCGATCACCCCCATCATTCAGGACCAAATGGGCCTGAAAACAAAAGTTCAGCCTATCTCACCGCTCTCCGTGAACTTTATCGGGGCATCCGCCGGGCCGACCCCGATCTCAATGTGCTGCATCTCGATAATATAAATCCCGGTCCTTTAGCCCGCCATCCCCGGCTGGGCAGGGAGGCAGTCCGAATCATCTCCCGTCACAATACCGCCGGAGATGTGGCCGCCTTCGGTCTTGAGTCAGCCGATCCGGCTGTTCTGGCCGCCAACAACATCGATACCGACGTGGAGTTAACCTTTAGAGCCGTCGAAATAATGAACGAAATAGGCGGCCGGCGGCCGGCGGGAATTCCCAAAATTCTGCCCGGAATCAACTTCCTTTTTGGCCTGCAGGGGGAGAGCGAGGAGACATACAGGCTTAATTACAGGTTCCTAAAGCGCATAAAGTCGAACGACCTGCTGTTAAGACGCATAAATATCAGACAGGTCAACCCCCTGGGACAGTATCAGGCTCAGGAGGTTGACCGCGGCCGCTTCGAGGAGTTTAAGAAAAAGGTCAATCGGGAGATAAACAGGCCCATGCTCGAGGGAGTATTTCCGAGAGGCACGGTGCTCGAGGGGCTCTGGCCTGAAAAGAAGGAGGGCCGGCTTACCTATGCCCGTCAACCCGGCAGTTATCCCATTCTGGTAGGCATACCTGGCGATCATCGCGAGCATGAACAGCTGGCAGCTCAGATCATCGACTGGGGTTATCGTTCAATCACTGCTCTTCCTCATCCTTTTTATGTAGATAAAGCGGGTCTGGATGAGCTGGAAGCCATACCCGGCATCGGCAGTAAAAGGGCCGGAAGAATAATGACAGAAAATCCCCGTAGTTCAAAAGAACTCAGGAAGCTTTTGGGACCATCTTTTCCCTGGACCGAATGGAAGGATATATTTAAATTCAGCAGCGAGGACACGGCCGGCGAAACACAAAACTGAGATTAATAAACTCAGTAGCCCAGCTCATAGCTCACTCTGTTTTTAAGCTTTTCTCCCCGCCGATACCTGTCCAGATTTTCCTGAAAAATCTTCAGGGCCCGTTCATAATACCCCGGAAAGATACCGGCCACATGCGGTGTCATTATGACATTATTCCGCTCATAGAAAGGTGAATCCTCCGGCAGCGGCTCCTGAGCAAACACATCCAGGCCGGCCCCGGCCAGTTTTTCCTCGTCCAGAGCCTGCAAAAGAGCTTTTTCATCGACGACCTCCCCACGACCGACATTTATAAAATAAGCTTCCTCCGGCAGAGCCGAGAAAAACTCTTCCGCCAGCATCTTTTCGGTCTCGGGAGTGTAGGGCAGAACCGAAACAGCGTAATCGCATTCGACCGCTGCCCTCTCAATTTTTTCCGGAGAATAAAGTTCATCCACCTCTTCTATTTCCTCAGAAACATCCCGCTTGACCCCGATAACATTCATGCCAAAAACCCTGGCCACACGAGCTATCTCTAACCCGATAGCACCCAGCCCGATTATCAGGAGTTTCCTCCCGCTGAGACGATCCATCTCCAGACGCTCCCATGTATTCTCCCTCTGCTGATCGCGGTACTCGTGAAATCTCCGGGAAAATCCGATCAAAAATCCAAAGGTATGTTCGGCGATGACATCGCCATGAATGCCGCTCATGCTGGTAATTTTTACGCCTCTCTCTTCCAGTTTCTCAGCCCCGGATGAATTGATAATCTCATCCACCCCGGCCGTCAGAGTCTGAATCCATTCGACTCCCTCTGCCTCGGCCAGCAGGTCTATTTCAAATTCACGAGCCAGACCCACCACTATCTCAGCCCGATTAAGAGCCTGCTGCTGCTCCTCTCGCTCAACAGCCTGAATAACTCTCAGATCGGGCTCTTCCTCCTCCAGTCGTTCAGTATATTTTTCCGGCCAATCCCTTGTCAACATCATTATAATCTCCTGCGAATTTTTTGTCATCTGAGGTAGCCTCCTCTGTCTAAATTATTTATCGAATTTAAATCACCAGCTGATTCTGAGTCCCAGCTTTTCAAAATCGAATACTTTCAGATCGAGTGAGGAGGAGAGCTCATACCGCAGCCTCTGCTCGGAATCTCGTCCGTTGAAAAAATTTATATAGCTGGCCACAAGCCTCCTGAGCCGCAGGTCATAGCGCAGCCGCCCGGTCAGATCAGCACTGCTGTGCGGTTCATTCAGGCCGCTGCCCAGCCAGAGGCGGTGAAGATAGGAGCTGTAAACATCGTATTCCGCCCAGGCCGCGCTGTCTCCGCCGCCGAAGTTATCATAACCCAATCTGACCCGATAGGTCGGTGATAAGCTCAGGCTGCCCCCGGCCTCACCCGCGCCGGTCCAGAGGCTAAGGCTGTGGTTTTCTCTTTCGGGCTCTGCCCCATCAAAGTCGACATCCAGCTTATGCGAGAAAAGATCAGGCAGCCAGATATATTCTTCCTCATAAAGCGATTTTAACTGATCGCCGCGAACTAAAAGAGGAACAGTCATATCCCGGGCTTCTAAAGAAAGATGAGATGCCTCGCGCACATAACCGCCGCCGGTAAACTTCGGGGGATTAAGCACCACCACAATATCGCCGGCTTCCGGATTCTTCATAAGACTCATCAGATTGACAGGGGCGGCCGGAAAATCAAGATGGCCGGTCTTCTCCAGCCATTCCTCCGGGGTTAGATATTCGCCCTCGTAACCGGCTTCATAATAACCGAAAACATCTCTGCCTTCATACTCATAACTAATTCCCCCGTCGATATCTTCGCCGGCCAGAGAAAGTCTGATTCTGCTCTCCGGCCCATAACCCTTTATCTCCCCGGCGGAGGACCGATAAAAGGCCAGATCGAGCTTGCTCTGTTCAACAACGTCCCGGGCCAGCTGATCCTTCTTCTCCCGGGAGCGACGGATACCCCTGATCTCTTCCAGATATATATTGGGGTAACTATAAGCTTTCAAATAATCATCGGCAGTCTCCTTAACGTCCTCCTCAACTTCGACCAGCTCGCCAAAATTCATGCCGTGGTCGGCATAGATAATCACGTTCAAATTCTGCAGCTGCTTATCATCCAGCCCCTCGACAAAACGGCCGAAGTCGCGGTCGAATCTTTCCAGCTCCCGCTGCTGAGCTTCGCCGCCGAAAGCATGGGCAAAAAAATCGGTGCTGAACCAGTAGAACTCTAAAATCCGGTAATCATCCAGCAGATAGGGTAAATTGCCCAGAGACCGGCCCACCGGAATGTGAAAACCCGGCACCCCCTGCATAAAAGTCTCCTGTGATCTGCGCCCCTTGCTGGGGATCATCTCGGCAGTGCTCTCAAGCTGGCTGTAAGTGCGCCCGAGTTCGGGACTGTAACCGTCCCAGTCCACGATCTTACCTTCCCCCGGCCTTTTTCCCTCTTTTAGCTTAGTTATGATAGTAGGAGTCGAAGGAGGAAAGTAGGTGATCGCTCTTCCCCTCATTTTTTCTTCATAAAAAAAATCGGCCAGGTTTGGCAGCTCACCTGCCTCCATATTATCGTAGAAATTTTCGGCAGAGATACCGTCCAGATGAATCAATACATACCGGGATTCTTCTGAAACCTCAGCAGACCTTAATTCACTCCCGGCGAAATTCAAAAAAATAAATCCTGCCAGCATCGCCAGGAATAAAGCCGACAGAATTTTTTTAGATGGGTAGTTCAACTTACCTCTCCTTCCAGTTCAATTAAATTCAATTTAATTGCGGTTACCTGCTGTTACTGCTGCCAGTTTATCCGCTGACAGCTCACATTATATCCTCCAGATCCTCCATGGCTGCCCGCCCCCGACGCAGACTGTTGAGAGCTCTGATATAGCTGCCTGACTCATAATAAGCATAGGCTCTCAAAAGATGGGTATAATCGTTATCGTCAATCTCCAGCGCCTCTTTCAAAATTTCCTGGGCCTTCTCTATGTCTTCCAGTTCCTCGATATAAAGTGTAGCCTTGTAATTATAGGGCCAGACATTGCCTTCATCGTGCTCGATTATGCGGGCGAAATAACTGACAGCTTCCTCCGGTTTTTCTACGATGCTGTAATAAAAAGCGGCATAATTCATGTAAAGAAGATTTTCCGACCCCATTCGGGCCAGGTGCAGTTCTCGATCTATCTTTTCTTCCAGTTTTTCCACCTCAAAATCGTCAGCGAAATCATCTATCATCTCCATCGTTTCAGTTACATAACCCAGATTGGCCTGGCTTACCGCCAGCCTATAATTATCTTTCAAAGTGCCGTTTGCATCGATCAACTCCTGAGCCTCCTCCCGGTGCAGCTGCCAGAACTCTTCTGAGGAGGTCTCATCTCTGCTGATCTCCTCCCCGACAGCAGCCAGATCAGGAACCGCCAGAACCATCATAACCAGAAATAAAATGGTGAAAATTGCAGTTTTCCTTCTCATAATTATTATCAACTCCGGACACTGATTTTACTCCCATTTACTGAATGGGCTAAATCTGCCGCGCTTAATTAAACTTTCCCGCCCTCACCGGCGGACTATCTTTACACAAATTTGCTTTTTTCTTCTTTTAAAATAATTAATCTGCGGTTATCCCAGGCTTAAGCTCAATCATCGTCATTTCCGGCGGACAGTTTATCCTGAGGGGTACAGCGCTAACCCCCAGCCCACGATTCACATAGATATGACCGATATTCTCGCTTTCCAGCTCAAAAAGGCCAGCTACATAATCCTCCTGATAAATCAGATCAAAAAAGAATCTGACCACCGGCAGGTCGACCTGACGGCCGTGAGTATCGCCGGCCAGAACGAGTTCCTGCTCGGACAGGGGATGAACCCGGGCCATCTCTTCAATCTGCTCTATCACCTGATAGGTATGGGAGAGCACCAGATTAAAACCTTTGCCGCTTTTCTCCGGCGCACAGGCATGGGCAAATCTGTGCCTGTCCATCCGCGGACAACCGACACCGACGATATTGATCAAACTGCCGGAAACTTTCAGCTCCACCTGTTCATTTCTGAGAAGGCGGATCCCGGCTCCGGACAGCGCCCTGCCAATCTTATCCAGATCATAACGGTAATCATGGTTGCCCGGGACGGCAAAAGCGGGAACCTGCCGGCTCAGCTGCTGCAAAAATGTTCTGAATTTGCCAAAATTACGCATATTATCTATATAATCCCCGGTCATAACCATCAGATCAAACTCGAGACCGGCTACTTCAGCCAGAAGTTTATCTTCAAGACGCCCCCAGCGTGTAAAATGCAGATCGCTGAGATGTAATATTTTCAAAGGTTCACTGATCTTTTCGGTCTCCAGCTCGAATTCCTCCAATTCCAGGCGGGAATTGGGAGATGGAACGGGAGCAGTCAGGAAGGAAATCTTGATCACGCCCTTTCCCTTAATTCTTTATAAAATCAATAATCATCGCAGTTTATCAGCTCTCCCACCGTAGTGAAGGTAAAACCCTCATCCTGGAGCATTTCGATTAATTCGGGCAGTATTCTGACAGTGCTGCTCCTGTCGCCGCCTCCATCGTGAAGCAGGATGATGGCGCCGGAATGCATCTGCAATTGAATACGGGCCAGCAAAATTTCGGGCTGATTCTCCTCCTCGTAATCTCCTGCATCTACCGACCAGTTAACCAGCTTATAATCGCTATGCTCAAATCTTTCCAGCTGGCTGATTGTAACAGCACCATAAGGGGGGCGAACAAGCCTGGGATATTCGCCGGTAATGCTATCGATCAGCTGGCCGGTACGCCTGATTTCTTCCTGTACAGCCGACCATTCCAGACCGGTAAAATTGCGGTGGGTGTAGGAATGGTTACCCAGTTCATGACCTTCCCGGGCAATTCTTTCCACCAGCCACCTGTGTTCAGCAGCTTCCTGTCCCAGCAGAAAAAAAGTGGCTGGAACGCTGTATTCAGCCAGAATATCTAGAATTTCTGGTGTGTGTTGTGGTGATGGCCCGTCATCAAAACTCAAAGCCACCTTTTCCTGTTCTCTGCTTCCGGACATATAAAAGGTGCCGGAAAACTTGCTCTCCAGCTCTTGATAGCGGGAAATGTACTCATCGGCCACCAGATCATGACCTCTCACTTGAAAATCCGGCAGCAGCAAAAACAGGATAGCTGCCAGAATTAGAACAGCCGCTGTCATAAATAAAAATCGATATGAATTTTTTCTGGTGTGTGCTTTATTCGACAATTTTTTGATCCTTCCATCTATTTAATTTTACCATATCAATCATCCTGTTCTATTTCCCCGTTCAGCAGCTTTTTCAAATAACTGCGAAATTCAACGGATGTATCCTCCCGTCTGAGGGCGTGCTCCACTGTAGCCTGCAAAAAACCCTGTTTGTTGCCGACATCATACCGTCTGGCCCGAAAATTAAAAGCTTCAACATGCTGCCTTTCGGCCAGAGTTTTGATGGCATCAGTCAGCTGAATTTCTCCTCCTTTGCCGGGAGGTGTTTCTTCGATAATTGGAAATATCTCGGGCGGCAGCACATATCTCCCCAGTACTGCCAGGGTCGAAGGAGCCTCTTCCGGAGATGGTTTTTCTATCAGGTCGGAAACTTTAGCCCGACGCTCCGAACGCTCCTCGCAGTCGACTGACCCGTAAAGGTGAATGCTTTCGCGCGAAACCTCCTGACAGCCTATAACGGGTTTGCCACTCTCCCGGGCATGATCGATCAGCTGTCCTATGACAGGTTTCTCGCTGTGCATAATATCATCGCCCAGCAGCACGGCAAAATATTCATCGCCGACAAATGCTTCCGCATAAGCAACAGCGTGCCCCAGACCTTTCTGCTCTTTTTGCCGCACGGTATGAATTGTTATCAGATCGGAAACATATTTTACCCGCTCGAGCAATTCATTCTTGCCTTTTTCCTCCAGAACCCGTTCGAGCTGGGGATCACGGTCGAAATGATTTTCTATCTCTTCTTTATTTCTCCCGGTCACCAGCAGTACTTCCTCAATACCTGCTTTAACAGCTTCTTCAACTACATACTGGATAGTAGGTTTGTCGACGACCGGAATCATTTCTTTAGGAATTGCCTTGGAAGCCGGCAGAAATCTGGTTCCATAACCAGCCGCAGGAATGACAGCTTTATTTATATTCATTCTAACACCCCGCTTAAATTTCTTCGAGGATTTCTTCTATCATTTCCAGCGAACTTTCACGAACTTCTTCCAGACGATTTTGCGCTCCCGGCTCGGTATTGGCGCAGACGGCGGAATAAACTTTCAACTTCGGTTCGGTGCCTGAAGGTCTAATGGTCAACAGTGAATCGTCCTGCAGACGGAACTGCAGCACATTTGATTCGGGAAGATCTATCTCCTCTGCCGCTCCGCTTTCGCACTCGACAGTTTTACCTTCTTTGTAATCGTGAATTCTTATAACACCGCTGCCGGCAATTTCATCCGGATATTCTTCTCGCAGTCTGGCCAGAGCGCCTGCTATCTTCTCTTCTCCGCGCTTGCCTTCCATCCATATAGACCTGACCTCTTCTTTATAATAACCGTATTTTTGCCGTAGCTCTTTTAGTCTGGTCAGAAGATCGATCCCGTTCTCCTTTTTATGATAAAGAGTCAACACGGCCATCAGAGCTGAAGCAAGTACAGCATCTTTATCCCGGGCATAATTGCCGGCCAGATAACCGTAACTCTCTTCGAAACCGAAGATGAATTCGCGCTCCTCTTCTTCAAACTGGTTCATCTTCTCTCCGATATATTTAAAACCTGTCAGCACGTCCATGACCTCACAGCCGTATTCATCAGCCAGCGGCAGAATCATTTCGGTGGTAACAATTGTCTTGATAATTACTCCTCTATCAGGGATTTTGCCCTGGTCATCCATCCTTTCCAGCAGATAATCCGCCATAAGAACTCCGATTTCGTTGCCGCTTAAAAGCCGGAAATTCTCATCATTGCGCTCCGGAACCATAACCCCCAGTCGATCGCAGTCAGGATCGGTTGCCATGATCAGATCGGTACTTGAGCTTTCAGCCACCTCCAGCGCCAGCGTGAAAGCCTGTTCTTCCTCGGGATTGGGCTGACTTACGGTGGAAAAATCCGGGTCAGCTTCAGCCTGGCGCTGCACAACCATAGTTTCGCTAAAGCCCAGCTCTCCCATTATCTTCTGGATGGGTCGGCTGCCTGTTCCGTGCAGCGGTGTATATACTATACTGAGTTCATCTCCGCTATTTTCCGCCAGATCGGCATCGGGCAGTACCGAAGCAACCGTTTTCAGATAAGAATCTTCCATCTCTTTTTTTACGTCCTTCAGAAGATCTTGCTCCCGGGCCTTTTCCAGCTCCATGGTATTGACCAGCGAAAAGTCATCTATTTCGCCGATTTCTGCCATGACCTTGCGGGCTTTATCGGGCACCAGCTGACCTCCATCGCCGCCATAAACTTTGTAACCGTTATATTCGGGTGGGTTGTGACTGGCAGTAATTATAATACCAGCTCCAGTGCCCAGCTTTCTTACGGCGTAAGATAGCTCAGGTGTGGGGGTGATACGGGTGAAAATAAAAGATCTGATCTCGTTGGCAGCCAGCACCCGCGCTGCTTCCTCCGCGAACTCGCGGGATTTATGGCGAGAATCGTAGGCTATTACGGCACTCTTTTTCTCCTCATTATCATCAAAATAGTTGAGCAGATAATTGGCCAGACCCTGAGTGGCTCTGCGAACGGTATATTTATTCATACGATTGGTTCCGGCACCGATTTTGCCGCGCATGCCGCCGGTGCCAAACTCAAGATCCTTATAAAATCTATCCTCTATCTCCTCTTCGTTATCCTCAATGCTCTCAAGCTCGGCTTTAGTCTCTTCATCAATATTATCGCTCAAAAGCCAGTCTCGATATCTGGACATATAACTCAACGTAAAATCCTCCTTTATTGGAAACCTGGGTTTTTTAGCTCGCAGTTCTAAAAGCAGGCTGATATTTCAATCGGCCAAATCCATTCCTGCCCCTAATTATAACACAAATTGGAACGGATGTCATAAATCTTCCGCAGACTCAAAAACCCAAAACTATCATCATGCGGTATTTTATTTCCTAAAAAATTAAACCCCCATAAAGTACGGGGGATAGAAAAAATCAGGTGTGTATTAAAATTGATAGCCTAAACTGACACTGACAAAAGCCCCGGAAAGATCCATATCGTCGGTGTAAGAAGTATAACCATCCGGCACGTCCATATCCAGTCTGCGATAACCAGCTTCGGCATCTATAATAACATCGGAAGCAAGGTTATGCAGAAGTCGAAAAGAGAGACGATAACCCATCTCGCCATCGACATCGTACTCATCCCCATTATCTATAGTACCTTCGTAATAACCGGCGCCCGCAGTTATGGCCTGACGGGTACGCTCAGGATTAGAAGCCTCTTCAGCTTCTTCTTCCCTCTCATCTTCATCGGGGTCGGCTCTGCCGATCTCAAATGAAGCTACAGCGCTGATGCCATGCAGACTCAGATCATGTTCTTCATCGTTGACCTCAATATCCGCCGGGTAGTATTCGTAATTCAATCCGGCCCGAATTCTTTCGCTGAGACCGTAATCTCCCGTGAAGGTAATTCCCACCGTTTCCTCCACATCATCAGCTGCAAAATCGCTAAAACGCAGTCCACCTGTTAAAGTGAAAGTATCCTCAAACCTCACCCATTCGGCTTCTCCGGCATCCGCCGGCTGTACTGTTAAAAAAGCCAGCATAACCAGGAAGAAAACTAAGAGTTTTCTCATTTATATAAACCTCCTGACGGTCAACTTTCATAGGAGAGAAGGGCAGAAGCTATGACTTCAAGATCTTCATCCTCCACTCCGGGATGAACAGGCAGAGAAAGCACTTCCTGCACGGCACCTTCGGTCTCGGGCAGGCTGACCTCTTCATAACCTCTCTTTTTATAGACAGGCTGTTCGTAAACCGGTTCCGGATAATAAATTCCGCAGCCTATCTCATTACTCTCGAGATAGTTCATGATATCCTCTCGTTTTTCAGCCGGCACCCTGACGGTGTACTGGTGATATACATGATAATAATTTTCGCCAGCTGTGGGAACTTTCAGCCAGTCAAGATCCTGCAGCCTGTGATTCAAAAAGAGAGCATTTCTTCTTCGCATCTGATTGAATTCGGGCAGTTTATTTAACTGCTCCCGACCTATAGCGGCGGCCAGATCGGTCATACGGTAATTATAACCCAGAACTTCATGATGATAATGATCGCTGCGCCCGTGATTTACATACAATCGGGCGTTTTCGGCGATTTTATCGTCGGAAGTTACCAGCATGCCGCCTTCACCAGTAGTCATATTTTTGGTCGGATAAAAGCTGAAAATACCAGCATCCCCAAAACAGCCCACTTTTTTACCGTCTATGGCAGCTCCGTGGGCCTGAGCAGCATCTTCTATCACTGTCAGATCGTATTCGCTCGCTATCTCCATTATTCGAGGCATATCTGCCGGCAGCCCAAACAGATGCACGACCATAATGCCGACTATCCCGGGATCATTATCGAGTGCTTCTTTTATGCATTCGGGATCTATATTGAAAGTCTCGGGATCTATATCTACAAAGACCGGCTCCAAATCATTGTACAACAGAGCATTAGCGCTGGCTATAAAAGTAAAAGGGGTGGTTATGACCTTATCACCCTGACTTAAATCGCTGGACTTAACGGCCAGGTCCAGAGCACAGGTTCCATTGGCAGCAGCGATCGCATGATCGGTGCCGATATAATCGGCAAACTCCTCCTGAAAATTTTCAACCTGTTCCCCGGCTGCCAGCATTCCGCTCTTAATAACCTGAAGCACCTGGTCCTGCTCGGCTTCATCCAGCCTGGGACTGGCAATGGGTATCATATTTTAATTCTCCTTTTGTATTTTTATCCGGAGAGAGAATAAGAATCTTTGGTTTCATTCAGCCTCTCACAATTTTCGCTCTTATTATAAACCAGATTCTGGATTTTCTTGGTCAGTTTGAGCGCTTCCATCCCGTCGCTTCCGTTGATGAGAGGACGGGTGCCGTTCTCGATAGAGCGCAGGAAGTGGGCCAGCTGAGACTTCAGCGGTTCCTCTTCGCTGCCATAGGTCTCCTCCAGCTCATTTTCGCGCTGATAACCGCTTTTATCCGATCTTATTCCTCCGCGGCGGGTGACCTTTATTTTGCGCTGCAGATAATCCAGTTCTATATAAGTGTTTTTGGTGGTTATAGCCATCTGACGCACCTTTTTATTCGTGGCGCGGCTGGCAGTCAGGGTAGCGATAACTCCACCATCTATCCGCAGATTGGCCACGGCATAATCTATATGAGAATTGGAAGCAACATTCCTGCCGAAAGCGGAGAGATCTTTTATCTCGCCCGGCACTAAAGAGCTTACTATATCCATATCGTGGATCATAAGATCCTGAATAACATCTGTGTCATCTATACGGGGGTCATAAGGTCCCAGGCGGTGAACATCGAGAGCCAGAACTTCTTTATCCTGCAGAACTCCAGGTAGAGCCTGGATGGCAGGATTGAACCTCTCTATATGTCCAACCTGTACTCTGAGATCCTTCTCGTTTGCTTTGCGCAGCAAATTCTTCGCTTCTTCCAGCGAATCGGTTATCGGTTTTTCTACAAGGATATGTAAGTCTTCCTCGAGAGCCCGATCAGCGATTTCGTAATGGGTGGTGGTAGGGGTGGCAATATTAACGGCATCCACCTCTTCCATCAATTCCTGATTGGAATCAAAAGCTTTAACCCCATAACTGTTGGCTATCTCATTTTTTCTTTCATCGTTGATGTCATAAACCCCAACCAGCTCGCACATCTGATTCAAAGCAGCATAAGCTCTTACATGATTTTTCCCCATGCTGCCCACGCCAATAACTCCTACTTTCCTTTTTGACATTAGCAAAAAACCTCCTGTATTCTAGCGACAGATTCCCCGATCACTGCTATCAAGAAATGTCAGAAATTCAGTTATTTCGGCTCCGTCAAGATTTGCTTCTATTTCTTTTGCTGCCTGACTGACGTTGAGATCAGATCGGCAGAGTAATTCAAAAGCTCTGGCTATCTGAAGTTTAACCTCGCTATCAGGACAGTTTCCCGGCCCCTTCAGACGAGCAGGATGCCCTCCCGCCTTGAGATAGGGAGGAATATCCTGGTTGACCTTGGCCTGAGGCTCGACCTGGGAACCGCTGCCCAGACGAACAAATTGATGAATTCCGGTTAAAGCTCCTATCTGACTGTGACTTCCTATTTCTACATGGCCGCCCAGCTGGGTAAATTCCTCCATTCTTATATTATCGGCCAGCAGGCAGTCATGAGCAATATGCACACAGGTCCCTAAATGATTGCAATCTCCTATTTTGGTCATGCCTCTTTCTTCAGTCCCGCGATGCAGGGTAGCCCTGGTGCCGATATAGTTATTGTTTCCAATAATTAGTCTTGTCCTTTCATCGTCATAGCCGAGATGCTGGGGTTGAAAACCCATAAGCACCCCTCGGTCTATGTAATTGTTGCGGCCGATATATGTATCACCGCGTATCTCAACTCCTGATGATATAAATGTTCCCTCTTCTATCACGACCTCCGGACCGATAATTACGCCTTCGCCCAGCTCGACATCTTCAGCTACTTCAGCTTCTGGATCGATTAAAGGTCGGTGGCCGGACTCTTCTGAATGACCGTTTTGTGCCATAATCAACTATCCTTCTTTCTCCCTTCTGCCTTCTTAAAAGGGCAGTTTAATTGTAAGATCTGATTGGACAGAGCTCCGAAGTCCTCCTGCATAATCGGATATACAATGTTTCTGATCGTCTGAATTTAATCTATCGAGAATATTATATCATGATAACCCGGTTAATATCAAAGGTTAATTCCCAATTTGCCATTGTGTGTCGCCTGCAGGGTTAATACTTTTATCTCAGTCGTCAGACTGATATGTAATTAAAAGATTTTTCTGATTCCCTCAGGAGCAGCGCCAAAAAAGTCTATCCCAAAACGGTAGGAGTCATCGCTGAAATCATAACCCACATGATAGCTGAAGCAATCTCTTTGATTTCTGATCCCCAGCAGCTGACTCTCCCAATCTCCTTCGAGATCGTCGTATTCAAGTTTTGTTTCAAGCTGAATTCCTTCTCTTAAATCCTCATCGGTTTCATAAAAAGTGCTGGCCTGAAGGCTGTAAAGAAGTTCCTCATCCTCGTCATCGTCAAGATCAAAATAGGATTCTCCTCTCGTATTAACCTCCTCTCGTCCCAGAGTTATATCGCTATGATAATTATCTCCCTGGTGAGAATAATTGAGCCGGATATCGGAATAAGCCTCCTGATAATAATCATTCTCCGGCAGGTCTGTGTAATTAATGTGGCGCAGCGAGAGATCAGCGTAAAGAGTTAAATCATCTGTAACTTTTAAACTGTCTCCCCAGGCAGGTTCTATATCCAGCTGCCTGGCCTCCTTTTCCTCGTCAACTTTGCGCCCATACCCGGCTCTGAGAGAAGAATTAGGAGTGAGTTCAAGCTCGGTCTCAACATAAGGAAGATACTCCTCGTCAAAACCCCTTCTATAGCGCAGAGAAGTATTGGTCCTCTCAGTATCATAGGTCAGTTGATACTCATCGCGATCGAGATCACCATCACGATAATCATGATAAAAATCTACAGTGAATTCATCTGTAAGATATTCGTTGTGGGTGTATTCCTGTCTCCACTCCTCCAGCTCGAAGTCATAATGAAGATCAAAGCGCTGGTTGCGACCTGGAGGCGAATAATTTAAGGTGGTAACGATCTGCCTCTCTCTGTAAACATCGTCATTATCCTCTATTTCATCCCATTCATCGGAGACAGTGTAACGCTGACGCATCCAGAGATCATCACGCAGATCGCGCCGCCAGCCGACATATCTATCCTCCTCGATCTCACCCTCATCATCTTCGTAATCATAACCTGCATGAGTTGAAGTTTTTTCACCTACCTGCAGTCCAAGTCTTCCTCCATAACTTTCCAGCCATTCATCGTCATCATCTTCGTAATCATAACCTGCATGAGTTGAAATTTTTTCACCTACCTGCAGTCCAAGTCTTCCTCCATAACTTTCCAGCCATTCATCGTCATCATCATCTACATGTTCATTATAATAGGTTTCCAGCAAAACGGCATCTGCAGGTGTGAAGGCATTTTCGAACATCACATCCCGAACATCTCCTTCGGTATTGTCAAAATATATTACCCCCTCGGTCAAATCCTCCCGATGATAGGGATATTTGATCTCCGCCAGCACTCCCTCTTCCCTGTCATAGGTGAGTTCGCGAATTACCGACTCCGTTCTCTCTCCTTCATCTTCGTCCTCATCGTATTCTATAGTATAAGA
The DNA here is from genome assembly GCA_964436625.1 of uncultured Halanaerobiaceae bacterium. Taxonomy (GTDB): domain Bacteria; phylum Bacillota; class Halanaerobiia; order Halanaerobiales; family Halarsenatibacteraceae; genus Halarsenatibacter. Next base: position 36,346 of record CAYTDP010000006.1, read on the forward strand.
GGGCAAATAAAAAACCCGGGTATCCCCCCAGAGCACATCCACCCGCTGGGCTTCTATTTTCTCTCCGGGGAAGACCTTCATTACTTCCGGTTCAAAACGATAATGAGGATCGGGATGAGCACAGGGGGTGACCATGGCATTTTCTAGTTCGGCGGCGTGATCTTTTTCACTAACGATTTTAAAAACTTTGCCTTCTATATGCACATCATTGATATGTGATCTGGCGGAAACCAGTTCTCCTTCTTCGCTATAGTAATTGTATGTAAGTGATTCTCCTTCGATAATCTCGTCACCGGTATGTAGAGTGACAGGATCACCCTGCGCGTAAATATCTCCTGTGCCGAGAAAATACTCAATCTCGCTGGCGCGTATCTCGGTTTCTCCCCGACTGAAAACCGCTTCTCCTTCAGCCAGAATATAACCCTGCTGATAATCTATATGAAGCTTATCACCGGCCAGCTCGTAATATTCTCTTTCCAGAGCTTCGTCCTCCAGATCAGATGTTTTTTCCGGTCCGGCTGCCGCCTGATCGGCCAGAACATGCTGTCCTTCTGCCGGCAGAAAGATAAATAAAAAAATAACCAGAACGTACATGATAATTAACTTTTCAAAATCACCTTTCATTTTACTCTTCCTCATCGAGGGGAACTCCGTAAACTTCCGCCCTTCTGGTAATCTCCATTTCTACAATCTCGCCCTGTTCTAGTTCTTCCTCGCGCCCGGGTACCGCCCCCGCAAACAGCATGCCTCCAGGGTGTTCTAATATTGCAGCTCCGGCCACGCCCCCGCCTAAAGCCAGAAAACGGGAGTTATCGAAGCTGAAGAACTCCCTGATCCTATCTGTAGTACCATCAGGTTCCTCGGGCGGGACAAAATCAAACCGTAGCCGCTGTCCGTCCAGTGAGTAAAGCTGATAATCTTCAAAATGGATCTCTCCATCCTGACCGAAATAGCTGCGCGAATCTGTTCCGGTAACCCGCAGTTCTCCGGCTGCTCCAGCCGGCAAAATCAGTACATCATCGATAACGAAATCCTCTTCCAGAGAGAAGTTAACCCGTCGTCCGGTTTCAATATCGCCGGAATTGACCGCAGTTTCAATTCTGACCGTAAAACTTTCACCTGGAGCAATTTCAATCAGTTCTTCAGCTCCGTTTGCTGTTATATTACCCTCTTCTTCACTCAGGACCAGCAGCTTTTGCAGCCGGGGTAAAGCGCCATCCCGGCCCAGCTCGCGACCCGGATAATCCGCCTGTATACTTTCGGGCAGAGCCAGCTCCCCGCTCAGCCCGAGTTCTGCTTCCAGTGCCGCCAGCCTGTCGAGCAGAGGTTCAGACCGGGCAGAACCGAACTTATTTTTCTCAAGGGCAGCCAGCAAAAACTCCATTCCTGGCGATCTTTCTCCACCCAGCACATAACTTTCCAGCGAGCTCAGTCTGAGCTCCGGCTCCCCCTCTCTGACCCGACCATAAAGATCACGTTCCGCTCTTTCCAGGCGTTCGCTGTTTTCCTGCCCGGAAATTTCACCTCTGAGTTTCTGTTCAACTTCGCTCAAGCTGTTTCTCTGTTCTTCAGAAAATTCAAGGGCCGCAGCGGGAACTGTCACTGCGGCTGTTGCTATCAATATTATATTGAAAATCATAATAAACGCAAAAATTAGCGCTGAACTTTCATTTCTCGAATTTGACAAAATGAATCACCGCCTCTAAAAATCTATGGTGAAGCTGGCTCTGATGTTGTATTCATCTTCCCCTTCTTCTTCCTCGGGAAAAAGTAAGTTCTCCTGGCGCTGATAACCCAAAAACATCGAACCCAGTTCAGTAAAATCTACACCCAGACCCAGATCGAGAGTTGTCTGCTGTTCCAGTTTATCCTCGATCTCCTCTATATCGAGAAGTGAATAGGAGGCTGAGAGCATGGCGGAATCCATAACCTCCAGCTCGAGACCTGTGGTTCTCTCACGGAAGATATCTCCTTCATCTACCTCATAATTGGCCCGCAGTTTATCAACTCTTTCCCCGAGGTGATTGTTTATGTCACTGTACTCAAAACCCAGCTCTGCAGTCTGCCGGGAAGAGGAAAGATAAAGTTCCTCATAGGTGTAACCGGCTGAAAGAGATAGCTCCTCCAGCGGACTGTAATTAACTCCCAGGCGGCCTGTTTCAGTTTCTTCTTCGTCGTTCCACAAAGGATCACCTTCCCGCGTTATTCCTTCCTCCATATTTCCTGCCGCAAAATTCGACTCAATCCCGGAAAAATCATCTTCATCTTCGAGATAATCGAGCTCATCTACGACATCTTGCGGACGGTGAAACTGATCGGTCTGTTCTCTGCTAAAACCAGCACTCAGGGCGGTGCTGTCACTCAACGATAACTCGACATCAACACCGGTCAGCTCACCGCCGTCAGAGTAAAAATCATCTTCAGTTTCTAAAGCATTCAAGCTCAGACGGGAGGTGAAATTATCGTCTTCAGCTGTTTCAAGTTCACTCAATCCAGCCCCGGAATAATCCGGATTCTGCCTGGCTTCATCTCCCATAAAATGATCAGACATATCTTCAGGACTATCGCTATCATCAAATCGGCTGGCCAGGTTGTACAATTTTTCCCGGCCCTGTTCGGAAAAGCTGCGGTAATTTTCCTCGTTTTCAGGCAGTTCTAGCTCCTCATGCTCGAGGCTAATAACCTGAGCTCCCTGATCCATATGCAGGTTCTGCCACCAGTTATTGGCCTGCAGGCCATTATCATTGCTTTCGGCCTGAAGAGGAGCGGTAAACACAGCGAGTAAAATAAACATGCTTACAAAAACACCCGCTGAAACTCCGACCGGTGAGAAACCGATAATATTCTTTTTTATAAAAAACATTATGGGCCGAAGAAAGGATTTTATGTTTGCCATCTTTGAATCTTCCCTCCGCAGCTTTTATTTCAACATCAGCATTTATATTATAACAAAATCAGAGACACAAATCCAGCAACTTTAGGATCAAAATCTATATTTTTTCAGTTTTTTTCTGCCGGCCTGACGGCCCTCCCCACTCCGATATATTTTATTCCTCGGGGAGCCACCTCTTTTTCATTATATACGTTGCGCAGATCGAAAAACACAGGTTGATTTACCACCCTTTTCATGCGCTCAAAATCCAGCCGGCGGAATTGATTCCACTCGGTTAGAAGAACGACCGCATCGGCGTTTTTCATCACATCATATTCGTTGGCACAATAAACTATGTCCCTTTCATATTCATCCAGACATTCGGCCGCGTTTTCCATAGCCTCCGGATCAAAAGCCTGTATGGAAGCCCCCTCTTTTATAAGACGGGGAAGTATAGTCAGAGCCGGAGACTCTCTCATATCGTCGGTTTCCGGCTTGAAGCTGAGGCCAAGTACTCCGAGGGTCATGCCGCTTAACTGGTCCTGCTTTTCTTCCTGTCCCAATTCATTGATAATTTTGTCGGCCATATATTTTTTCTGCTGTCTGTTAACCTGGATGCCGGTCTTTATTAGCTCGAGATCTACACCGGCATCCTCGGCCATGCTCACTATTGCCCGGGTATCCTTGGGAAAACAGCTGCCGCCATACCCGGGACCGGCCCGGAGAAACCTGTGAGAAATTCTGCTGTCAAGACCCATGGCCTGAGCTACTTCATTCACATCGGCATTGACCTGCTCGCAGAGACGCGACATTTCATTGATAAAAGAGATTTTGTTGGCCAGAAAAGCATTGGAAGCATACTTGATCGTCTCCGCTGTTTCCAGATTGGTAAATACAAAGGGCACATCATCCAGAAACAGAGGGCGATAAATTTCGGTCATTATTTCCTGAGCTTCCTCGCTTTCGGTGCCTATAACCACCCTGTCCGGATCGGTGAAGTCATTTACAGCCCGGCCCTCGCGCAAAAATTCCGGGTTGCTGACCACATCAAAATCGAACCTTTCCCCGCGTTTTTCCAGTTCTTCTTCGATGACCTCCGCAACCTTACGGCCGGTACCGATGGGCACAGTCGACTTATTGACCACAACCCGATAACCATCCATATATTTACCCACCTGACGGGCGACTTTTATGACGCTGCTGATATCGGCAGTTCCATCATCATTGGGTGGAGTGCCCACCGCTATAAAGATGACCTCGCTTTCCTCCATCGCTTCCTGAGAATCGGTGGTAAAAGAAATCCTCTCGTCCTTTAGATTTCTCTCCAGAAGCTCCTTGAGGCCCTGTTCATAAATAGGGACTTCACCCTGATTTAGTTTGGCCACTTTTTCCTCATCTATATCGACGTTAATGATGCTGTTACCGAAATCAGCCAGACACACACCGCTGACCAGCCCCACATAACCCGTTCCCACAATACTTATCTTGTTCTTATACATAAAACTATAACCCTCCAAAATTATTGCCGTTTTATCGAAGTTAAGATTTGATCAAAGATCATAAACCTTTCTTATGTACTCGACCTCAGCTTCAATTCCTGCTTCCAGACCTGTTTCCGGTTCATACCCGAGCATTTCTGCCGCTTTAGAGCAGTCGGCGGCTGTGTGACGCACATCTCCATCTACTTCTCCCCTGTATTCACGGCCGGAACTATGCTCCACCTTTTTTTCGATAATATCGACAGCCCGATTTAGTTCTATATTCCCATCCGGACCCCCGATATTGAAAATCTCACCGCTGACTTCACTGCTGGCGGCCAGAAGATTGGCATTCACGGCATCTTCGACGTAGGTAAAATTGCGGGACTGCTGCCCGTCGCCAAAAATAGTAATACTCTCTCCTCTCAGCATGCTTTTTATGAAAATGTGAAAAGCCATGTCAGGCCGCTGTCTCTCGCCGTAAACAGTAAAATAACGGAGCGATACGACCGGCAGACCGAAATTATGATGGTATAACTGGCAGAGATTCTCGCCGGCCAGCTTGGTGACTCCATAGGGAGAGACCGGCCTGGTGCGGCCTTCTTCCTGCATGGGCAGATCCTCCGTTTCTCCGTAAACAGAAGATGAAGAGGCATATACAAATTTTTTGATTCCTGCTTCACACGCAGCTTCCAGCAGTCTCTGGGTGGCCAGCACGTTGCTGTCCGAATATATTTGAAAGTCTTCACCCCAGCTGGCCCTCACCCCCGCCTGAGCCGCCTGATGAAAAACTAAATCTATATCGGCCAGAATCTGCGAGAGTTCCAGATCTAACAGATCAGCCTCCAGCAGTGAAAAATTATCTTCATCGCGCAGGCGGCGCAGATTATAATCCTTCAGCCGCCTGTCATAATAATCGCTGAAATTATCTATGCCCAAAACATCCATTCCTTCAGCCAGAAGCTTTTCAGCTAGATGCGATCCAATAAATCCAGCAGCACCGGTCACCAAAGCTTTCACAATTTTACCTCCAGTCCCTGCTTTTATAAGCGGAAAAATCCTGCGTTATTATAAAAGCTTTTTGAGATCATCCAGAGTTTTGATTTCGGAAATTCTATCCACCACAAAAAGAAGCTCGGCATAGCTGCATTTTTCCAGAATTTCATACGCCTCTTCGATAGAATTATCAGAGAGACGCTGTTTTAAAAGCAATTTTAAGGAGTCCAGAGCTCCTTTTCTTCTCGTTTCTACAATGCCGGAATCCAGTTCCCTGTCGAGACCCAGCTCGGCCAGCTTATCCTGAAAATCCATAGTTATATCTCCTCCGCTATATATTTCGAGACCTCATTTGTATAATCCTTCCTTTATCAGACGATCAAAAGATTATTTCAAAGAGAAACTCCCCGCCGTCCGGCAGTTGAATGCCCGAGGGCGGGGTAAATACCAGGGCCGTGATGCTGGTTATCTTTAAAGTTTTTCTCGCTTTTATAAAGCCTTACCAGCTCATCAGCTCGTGTTCTAAGAAAACTTCGTATTCGAGCCGGCTGTCCTCAGAGCCTTCGTACTCCGGCTCACTGATTGTTCT
>CAYTDP010000006.1:42380-55734 GCA_964436625.1 uncultured Halanaerobiaceae bacterium
ACTGATTGTTCTGTAACTATCCACATCGATAAAACCGTCATCGTCCAGCACATCTTCGCCGAAGTCAGTATATGTCGTTGTCAATTCCAGCACAGTATTCTCGGCCAGATCGCGGGATTTCTGCCACTCGAAGACATAATCCTCGATGCTGCTGTCGAAGTCAGTACCGGATATGTGTTCTCCCAGATCTCCCTCGCTCACTGTGCCGCCATAATAAACTTCGGGATCGCTGTCCCAGTATTCGACCTGGAAGGTGTGATCGAAACCGGCAGCATCATCGACATCGAGCGCAGCCCGGACCATCTCGGCCTCAGCGCCCTGGATTCCGGCAAAGACGTTCTCGCGCAGAAAACCATCTCCGGCCGGATGATCATCAGGAGTTCCATCGGTGAAAGGCCAGATGCCGGCGCTGACGTTTGCGTAATCGAGATGAGCGGAATATCTGTCGCTAAGATGATAGCTGACGCCGAGCTCATAACCGTCATAATCTTCTTCAACTTCGAATGGATCAGGCAAACCAGAAACATAAGGAGATTGGTTCAATTCTTCAGTTTCGAGTTCCCCTTCATCATCGTGATAATAATAAGCAGTGCGGAAATCGAAATTTTCCACCACATCTTCAGCTTCGAAGTTCAGCTCGGCGGTGACAAACTCGTATTCATCCGGAGCGGCATCAAAACCAGTGATGTTAACCAGCTCAATTACAGGATCCTCATCGGGATAGGTTTCATCGGGAGCGGTGATGGCTGCTCCGGCTTCGAAATGTGAGACATCTATTCCGTAATCTATGCCGGTCTCTTCGACACTGCCGTCCAGACTCAGCCGGCCCATCTTGCCCGATTCGTCCAGCAGACTATCGGTTGAATTATCGAAAACATAATCGAGATCCGTCCCCAGCATAACATCGAGCTCATCGGTGACATCGAGGGTGGTCTCCAGATGGCCGCGCCGCAGATAATCGAAGGTATGTCCGCCATAGGAAGCTATATCATCGCGCATCACCGAAAAATGCATGCCGGAAAGGCCGTGAACCTCTTCATCCACGTTAATTCTCAGCACATCTCCCTCGACATCGGGATGAACCGTCGTATCGTCGGGAGACCATTCGACGTAAAAATCGAAGCCGTCGGTGAGGCGATGGGCGTGTTCAAAGGTGAGCTGATAATCGGTTCCCACGCTCACAGTTTCGGGCGACAGTCGATTATGTATGGTATCCAGCTCCATGACCATTCTGCCCTCATATTCGTTCTCGTCCTGCTCCAGCTCATCCATGCGGCCCTCGATTTCCTTTAGATTGGCATTGATCTCATCCATGCTGGCCTGCAGATAATCAGTCTCAGTGGCTATCGATTGATCGAGTGCTGCTATCTCTGCATCGAGCTCAGCCAGTTCATCTTCAAATTCATCGACCAGATTGGCCACTATTGCTGTGACCTCTTCGGCCTGCTGTTCGGTGAGCTCCTCCGGAGCTTCCGGATAGGCCTCGGCCAGGGCGGATTCGATGATAAACTCCATCTGATCAATCTGTTCAGCTGTCAACCCTTCGCCAGCAGTTTCGATATCGGCTTCTATCTCCTCCATCTCATAGGTGAGATCGCTCAAAGTCCGGTCGATGATGACTGCCATCTCATATCGGGTCATTGTTTCTCCGCCCCGATATTCGCCATCGGGATAGCCCTCGATAATACCGGCATCAACCAGCTCTGCCACGGCCTCATAGGCCCAGTGATCCTCTTCCAGGTCGGTCACTTCAGCTTCCAGAACCGGTGCCGCCGCCAGAACCATGATCAGCGTCAGCGCAATTACCAGCTTTCTCATCTCTTTTTATAACCTCCTGTTGTAATTAATAATGCAATCTCCATGCTCAAATTGATAAGTCATTCCTCTAAACTCCTAAAAATTATAGCCCAGCCCCAGACTCATCTCCAGGCTGGAATCAAAATCACTGACTCCGGTGATCCAGAGAGCATCTATTCTCACACTTGTTCTATCCCCCACCATCTGTTCCATTTTGCCGCCAAAATGCAGATCAAATTCGCTGGAATCATCGTCAAAATCTTCGAACTCATCGTCATCCACCGATATTCTGTAAAGTCCAACTCCGGCCAGCAGACTGACTTCAGAATTCCTGAGCATCAGACGCGGGGTGAGATCATAGGCTGCGCTCACCCTCAGCGGTGTAACGCTTCCATCGGAATAGGAATAATGACCAGCTTCACCGATCAAATTGACGCCGGGCAGCAGCCTGCCCTCCAGGCCTGCTTTAAAACCCATCTCTCCATCCTCAAAGGAAAGATAAGAAGGAGCAGCGAAGATCCGGCTGTCGAAGGGCTCAGGAATTTGAGCCTCTGCTGGAGCTGCCATAAAAGCGGCTGTCAGCAGCATCAACAGAATAACAGATATCCCTGTCAGTAAATATTTGTTCATAATTATGTACTCAATGCCTCCCAAATGCCGGTTTAAAAGACAGAATAAGTCTGACTTCATTCAGGCAAAATAGATTTTAGAAGTCAAAAGAAACACCAAAACTCGTCTCCAGGCTGGTGTCAAAATCGCTCAACCCGGTTACCAGCAGCAGGTCTCCCCGGATACTGGTTCCTTCTCCAACTTCCTGGTCTATCATTCCACCCAGGTGTAAATCAAACTCTGTCGAGTCGTCATCGAAGTCTTCAAGCTCATCGTTGTCAACAGATACTCTGTAAAAACCCAGACCACCCACAGCACTCACGTTGAAACCACCGGGAGCATCAAAACTATCAGTAACATCGTATAAAGCGCTCAATCTCAAAGGAATGATGCTGCCATCAGAGTAGGAATAATAACCCGTTTCAGCCAGAGCGTCAACTCCGGGAACAAGCCCCCAGCTGAGACCGGTCCTAAAGCCCAGCTCACCATCACCGTAGGAAAAATAACTGGGGCTTATAAAAGCATTGACGGTTGTATCCTCATCATTCGGCAGCTGCTCGGCTTCGACCGCTGCAGTTCCTGTGAGAAGAGCAGCAGCCACCGCCAGAACTAATATTGGCAGCAAATATTTTCTGTACATTCAGCATTACCTCCTGTTCTATTTATTGTTTTATTGTTTCTGATATAACAACGTATATTGCTTCAACCAAATACCTGCAACAATTATATCACATAATTTTGCGATTTGTAAGCCTTCCTTTTATGGGAGCTTTTCTGGCTGAAGTTTGCTGCTTTAGTTTGTTAATTTATAAACAATATATGCTGAAATTTTGATCATTTTCGGCAAATACTTGAAAAAATCCCATTTTGTCTGATAAAATTATGGCCTGCAGAAGGATTTTGCCTGCTTTATTAGTTTATTTTATTTGTTTTTTAACTGACTAAACCTTTGCTATATCAGCATCTAACGCATAATCGCTGTTTTTTACTCGTTATTGTATATTTCAATTAGCAGAATAGTTAATTTAAAAACAAACTATAGGAGGCCAAGGATGTCAGCCGAAAATAACAATCAGCATAATCGCGGGATTACCGATGCTCTTCTTGACCGCGTCGAGAGAGCTGGAAATCGACTGCCGCACCCCCTAATACTGTTCTTCATCATGGCTCTTTTTGTCATAATAATTTCTGCGGTGGTAGCAACTGCTGGAGTAACTGTCGAACATCCAACCACCGGCGAGACTATCGAGGCTTTCAATTTGATTTCGGTCGAAGGATTTCAGAGAATTCTCACCGAAGCCGTCGATAATTTCACAGGATTTGCCCCGCTGGGCGTGGTTCTGGTAGCCATGATAGGAGTCGGAGTCGCTGATTACGGGGGTCTCATAACGGCCCTGCTCAAAAAGGTTATCATGGGAACTCCAGAAAAATATATCACTTCAGCGGTTGTATTTGCCGGTATTATGTCAAACCTCGCTTCTGATGCCGGTTACGTAGTGCTAGTTCCGCTGGGGGCGGTTATATTTAAGGCGATGGGAAGACATCCAATAGTGGGGCTGGCAGCTGCTTTTGCCGGAGTTTCAGGAGGCTTCAGCGCCAACCTGCTGCTCGGCACTCTGGACCCTATGCTTGCTGGAATAACAGAAGAGGCGGCACATATCATCGATCCCGATTATTTCGTCGATCCTTCGGTGAATTATTACTTCATGATCGTTTCCACATTTGTAATAACTATGGTAGGAACTCTGATCACGGAAAGGGTGGTAGCCCCCCGGTTTGGCACTTACTCCCCGGAAAAAAGCGCCTCCGAGGATGGTGGGCCGGGAGCCAGTGAGGAAGAACTGGAAGATCTAAAACCTGAAGAAAAAAGAGGGCTGCGTTCAGCCGGTCTCTGGTTTTTGGTATGTGTAGGTCTCCTGATATTAGGTACAGTGCCGGAATGGGGCATACTGCGCACAGAAGCGGGTGAGCTTATAGATGCGGCCTCGCCTTTTATGGCCGGAATGGTGCCGATAATAACTCTTTTCTTCATAATTCCGGGCATAGCCTACGGCCGCAAAGCTGGAACTATAACCAGCAGTGATGATGTTGCCGAGTTCATGGAGCAGGCTATGGAGGACATGGGCGCTTACGTGGCTCTGGCTTTTGCCGCCGCTCAGTTTGTGGAGTATTTCAGCTGGTCGAACCTGGGCGAAATTCTGGCTATCGCCGGAGCTGATTTTCTGGAAGCTATAGGATTTACCGGGCTGCCCCTGATTCTGGTATTCATCATAGTATCGGGTTTTATCAATCTATTCGTGGGCAGCGCTTCGGCAAAATGGGCAATAATGGCCCCGGTATTCGTGCCACTTTTGATGCAGCTGGGATACAGCCCCGAATTTGCTCAGATGGCCTATAGGATTGGTGATTCAACCACCAACATCATCACACCTCTTTTGCCCTATTTCCCCATAATCATCGCCTTCGCCAAAAAGTATGATGAAGATATAGAGCTGGGGACTATAATCTCCACGATGGTACCATACTCAGTAGGCTTTATGCTGGCCTGGACTGTGCTGCTCATCATCTGGTTTGCTCTCGGGCTTCCCCTCGGTCCGGCCGGAACAATATATCTTTAAATAGCGAAAAATTAGCCGCCGGTATGGCGGATAATTAATTGCCACAGCCGGCGGCTTTTTACTTGAGTATTTTTTTACCAGAATATCGTCATCAGCTGATCTCGACGACAGTCTGAAATAAAAGCTCGGTCCCTACCGCCAGATCATCCATGTCCGTCCACTCCTCCGGAGAATGTCCCTGACCGTCCCGGCTGGGGACAAAGATCATACCGGTTTTGGCAATATCGGCCATTATCATAGCATCATGACCGGCGCCGCTGTCCATTTTCAGGCTCTCGATACCCGCTTTTTCGGCTTTTTCCTGCATTATATCTGTGATTTCTTTGGACATCTCGGTCGGCTCGACAGTGATCATCTCATCTATCTCGTATTCCAGCGAATTTTGCTGACAGATATCGTCCATTATCTCCGCCAGCTCTGAAGATATATTTTCCACGTTCTCCATGTTTATAGAGCGGATATCCACGGTAAATTCCACACGTCCGGGAATGACATTGGTGGATCCGGGCGAAACGTCCACATTACCCACGGTAGCCACAGTACCCTCACCCGCTTCAATAGCCAGCTCTTCTATCCTGCCGAAAATGTGGCCAACAGCAGCCAGAGGATCCCGGCGCATATCCATAGGAGTTGTGCCGGCGTGATCGGGACTGCCCGTAACACTTACTTTCAAATGAGTGATGCCAACAATTTTATCGACTATGCCCACTTCTCTATCCTCCGCTTCCAGCAGAGGTCCCAGTTCATTGTGCAGCTCCAAAAACACAGCTATTTCCTCCGGCGCACGACGAGCTTCCTTGACTTTTTCCGGCGAAAAACCGAAATCCTCCAGAGCCTCAGCAAAAGATATCCCCTGCTCATCGCAACTCTCTTCCAGTTCTTCTCTGGAAACTCTACCGGTCATAGCTCTGCTCCCATATAATCCGCTGCCAAATCTGCTCCCCTCTTCCTCGATCAGGGCGACAAATTCCAGCGGATGATCGGTATTTAAATTTTGTTCATCAATAACCCGGGCCACTTCCAGAGCAGCTACCACGCCGGCTGTACCGTCAAAGCGGCCCCCTTGACGAACAGAATCAAAATGAGAGCCCAGCATGATCGCGGGCAGTTCATCTGCAAAATCTTTAGCTCCCTCACGTCGACCGATGACATTACCGGCTGGATCATCTCCAACTTCGAGCCCGGCTTTTTTCATCTCCCTCTTTATATATTCCCGCGCTTTTCTGTCCTCCTCTGTCAGCGAAAATCTGGTCACTCCCTTACCAGGGGTGGCCGTAAATTCCGCCAGTGCCTCTATATCTCGTGCTATTCTTTCCTGGTTGATATTCATTTTTTAGCCTCCCGGTGGCAATTGTAGATCAGGCGGTCTTCATCCTCATAGGAAAGTTACAAAAATGCTGGCTAAAAGCACCGAAACTATCGTGACCGTGGTAAATCCACCCACCAGCATCTCCGGCAGCATCTGCTCCATCAGAAACTCCTCCTCTTCTTCAGTTTCTGCCAGAGCTTTTGCGGCCTCTTCGGTCAGAATATAATTCGGTGGAAAGCCGTAAAGGGCGGTGAGCGAAAGTGCAAATGACATAGCCCGGGAATAACCCAGAAATTTTCCGACAATCATGGTGACTACTGCCATAGTAAAAACACCCAGAGCAATGATGATAGCCAGCGGTCCGGCCAGCTCAGCCAGCATCTCCGGCGTGGCCTGATAAAGTTGAGAGAATACATAGGCCAGAAGTGAAAGCATCAACCATCCGAAAGCCGCCGATTCATTGAGAGGTTCTCTCTCTATAAAACCAAGCTCAGCTGCGACTATGCCAAAAAGCAGACAGATAACGTACTCGGATATCACCTCTCCTATCAGCCCTGTAAAGAAGACGGCCAGCCAGGCCACGAGCGATATTTTGGCTATGATTACAAAGGTGGTCTGATATTTATCCGGCAGCGGTGGAATCAACCGGCTGCTTTCTCCTTTTTCCCCTTCAGGGTCTCCAGACCGCTCTCTCAGTTTTTTCAGTTTCTCACCGCCCTCATTATAAATGTCCATCAACCGCCGCCCCTCTTTTTTCAGTGCGATAGCGGTCAAAGGATATCCTACAAACCCCTGCACTACATACATGATTATGGCCAGGATAGCTATTTGATCAAGCCCCTGGGCTGCAGCAGCTTCGTTCATGATCATTGCGGCCACGATTCCACCAGTAAGGGGCGGAGTAGCAGCTATAATAGCTTCAAAATCAACAAATAATCGGCCTACCGTCATTAATACTATGACAATACCGGTTATCCCGCTTAATGCTATTACAACAGTCCGCCATTGAGCCATGAGCTCTCTCACACTCATCAAAGTTCCCATATGTACCAGCAGCAAATACATGGCCACGGTGGCTAAAGGCATGCCCAGGCCGGGTATATCGACTATGGTTTCAGGAAAAAAGGTCCAGAAACCCAGAATAAATAGAGTAGCCGCCACAAAAACTGAAGGTATAAAAGCTTTGGTGCGGGCAGAAACGAGATCCCCGATGGCCATTATAGCTGTTACGATAAGAAGTCCACTTACTACGCTCATTTTGAAACCCCTCCTTTAAAAACCATGATAACTGGCCTGAATATTAGTGCTATTTTGATGTTTTGATAAAACCGAGTTTGATGCTCCCTTTTTCACTAAATTATTTCTTGACAGTCGAATTCCTCCTTTTTCCTCCCATTCTGTATCATTTAAAGAACTTTCTGATTTCATACAACATTTCAGACGGTGAAACAGGTGAATTTGACATCAAAAAAATTAATTACTATAATTCTACTTAAATCTGCAGGCGCTTTTTCTCAATAACATCCAAAAGCGGCGCTTTCACTGGGAGGTAGCAAATATGAAAAAGATTTTCTCCGTACTTTTGATCATGCTGATGATTTTGGGGTTTTCCGGAAACGAGGCAGCTGCCGAAAAAGAAATTGCCGTTCTCACCCCCTATCTGGAGTCAGTCACCACCAACACACTGGTCAGAACTTTCGAATCCGAGGCGGAAGGAATGGGCTGGAATGTGACCATAAGCGATACCCGCGGAGATTATGAAGCTCTGGCCGGCCGATTTGATGATGCCGTCTCCCGGGAAGTCGATGCCATCGTTATGGGCATGGGCAACACCCGTCAGATCAGCAGCGAGATTGAAGCCGCTGCTGAAGCCGGGATTCCTGTTTTTGGAGGCGATGTTGAATATATCGAACCGCTCGAGGTAAATGTAACTTCCAATAATTTTGTGCTGGGATCTCAATCCACCAGCTATCTGTTCAATCATATTATGGAAGGAGAAGTGGTCAAACTCTATCACTCCGCTCATCCAGGAGTTCACAGAAGAGAAATAATATTCGATGCCATGGCTGATTTTTATGAAGATATTGAAGTTGTCGATGAGCACTTCGTTGAGGTTCCCGGCCCCATCGAAGATGCTCAAAATGCCGTCCAGTCGATTCTTCTTTCTCATCCTGATATCGATGGAATATGGGCTGCCTGGGATGAACCTGCAATCGGGGCCGCTCTGGCCGTTATGGAAGCAGGCATGGCCGATCAGGTGAGTATAGTGGGCAGCGATGGTAACGAACAGGCCCTGGATATGATAGCCGATGGTGGACCTTTAAAAGCAACCGTGGCCCAGGATTTTGAAAAGATGGCTGAGATTTTGGTCGATGAGATGGATAGGTATTTTGCCGGAGAGGGCGTCTCGGAAAGAATTATTTATGCTCCCACAGATCTGGTAACTCCCGAAAATGTGGAAGAATTTCTGGAGTGATTTACGAAATCTGAAATCCTCCTAAAATATTTTGTTAGCTGTTTCGCTGGAGGGAGCAAAATGAGCGAAAAACTTCTGGAGATGAAAAACATAAGCAAAAAATTTCCCGGGGTTCTGGCCCTGGACGAAGTGGATATATCTCTGGAGAGCGGTGAAATAAAGGGGCTGGTCGGAGAAAATGGTGCCGGCAAATCCACGCTGATAAAAATACTGGCCGGGATATACCAGCCAGATCAGGGCTCAATCCGGGTTGAGGGCAGGCAGGAAAAAATAAAGAACCCCGCCCGGGCTAAAGAGCTGGGATTTTCCTTTATACATCAGGATCTTAACCTGGTACCCGAATTCGATGCTGTGGAGAATATCTGGCTCGGATACGATTATCCCCGCAAAAAAGGTCGCTTTTCCCGGAAAGAGATGGAAACCAGAGTTAAAAAGCTGGCCGGAAAGCTGGATTTTGATGTGGATCTTTCCCGGCCAGTCTCTCGCCTCTCTGCTTCGGATAGATGGCTGGTTTCAATCATCAAAGCATTTATGATGGAGGCCCGACTGCTGGTGCTCGATGAGCCCACAGCTGCCCTAACAGACGCGGAAACCGAAAAGCTTTTTAACAATCTAAAAAAAATCAGAGAACAGGGCATAGCCATAATCTATATATCTCACCGCCTTGAAGAAATATTCAGGCTGGCTGATTCCGCCGTCGTTCTGCGCAATGGAAAAAAGGTGCATTCCGGCCCCGTATCAAAATTGAGCCGAGAGAAACTCATAAAACTCATGACCGGCCGAACAGGAAAAGAGAGTCGCACCTCACCTCAGAAAAGGGAGATGAACAGGGCTGACGGTGAAATTTTGCGTGTGGAAAACCTCACAGGTCCAGGCTTCAGTGATATCAATTTTACACTACGCAGCGGAGAAATTCTGGGATTTTACGGTCTAATCGGAGCCGGCCGAACTGCCCTGATGGAAGCCATCTTCGGTTTGAAAAATTTGAAAAAGGGCAGCATACATTTTAAGGGGGAGGAGATCACCCCCGATTCACCAGCAGAGATGATCGAAAGAGGGATGGTCCTCATTCCGGAAGATCGCAGAAATCAGGGGCTGATCGATACCATGGATGTCAGGCAAAATATTTCACTGCCCTCTCTTTCAGATATCTCTCTTTTCCCTCCCTGCAATCACATCTCCAGCCGCAGGGAAAAGCAGCTCGCCGAAAAAATTGTGGACGAACTCGATGTCAAAACTGCCTCTCTGCAAAAAAATATAAAATTTTTGAGCGGAGGCAACCAGCAAAAAGTAGTCATAGGCAAATGGCTCAATCAAAAAAACGAACTTTACATTTTTGATGAACCCACTTCGGGCATAGATGTAGGAGCCAGACAGGAATTGTATGAGCTGATGGAGGGGCTGGCTGAAAAAGCAGGACTTATCGTCATCTCCTCTGAACTTCCAGAAATAATCAGGCTTTCTCACAGAGTAGAGGTGATGAACGAAGGCAGAATCACCGGAACTCTTACCGGTTCTGAAGTCACCAGAGAAAATATTCTGGATCTTAGTTACAGGGAGGTCAGGGAATGAAGCTTTTTCTTAAGAAGTACGGAACATTGATCGGTCTGCTGCTGATAATATTGATCTTTTCGCTGTCAATGCCGGGCACTTTTTTTAGCCTGCAGAATTTCCAGAATGTACTGCTGCAGATTGCCCTGCTGGCTATAATAGCCACAGGTGCAACGATTGTAATGGTTGTAGGAGAATTCGATCTGTCGATTGCCAGCGTGGCCAGTTTTGCCGGAGTTCTGGCAGCAGGAATGCTTGCTGAAGGGCATTCCATCTATCTGGTTATTCCTTTTGTCCTCTCCTTGAGTTTTCTCTTCGGATTGATAAATGGATTTCTGGTCGCCCGTATGAATATTCTCTCTTTTATAACCACCCTGGCCAGCGGCACCCTTCTGCTGAGAGGCATCACTTTCTGGTATTCCGACGGCAGTATAATATTTTCAGGGATACCGGATGAATTTCTCATCTTTGGGCAAGGTGTCTTTTTAGGCATAAGACTGCCAATTATATTTATGGCTGCAATTCTGCTGATATTCTGGTATGTGCTAACTCAAACCATGTTCGGACGCCATCTTTATGCTGTAGGCGGCAATGAAACTGCTGCCAGATATTCGGGGATAAATACTGTCAGGAAAAAAATTCTGGCTTTCGGCCTTTCCGCTCTTCTGGCCGCCATCACCGGCATAATTCTCGCTTCAAGATTGGGATCTGCTCATCCTACCGCCGGAGAAGGATACCTGCTGGAAGCCTATGCCACAGTATTTTTGGGCATGACTTTATCGCTGGAAAATGTCCCCAACATACCCGGGACACTGGTGGGGGTGTTTATTTTAGGAGTGCTGGCAAATGGTCTGAATATAATGGGAGTTCCCGACTTTTTCCAGGATATTCTCACCGGTTCTATCATTATCTTAGCTCTGATCTTTCAGGGGCTGGAGACAAAAAACAGCTGAAAATTATTTGAAAAATCAATTTTTATCGGGAAGGGGGATCGATATGGAAAAATCACCGGAATTGATATTAACTTTCGATCTGGGAACCAGTGCTCTCAAAGCGGTGGTTTTTGATGATGAATCTCGCGTTCTTTATCGGGCTCAATTTCCCATTGAAACATACAGAGATGATGATTACGGACAGGATTTCCAGAAAGCCGAAGACTGGTGGCGAGCTTTCACCAGCCTCATGCATGATATTAAAGATACCGATAAAATTTCACTCCAGAATATCGAGAAAATTGTCTCGACCGGTCAGATGGAAGATTGCCTTCTGCTGAACGATGATGGCCAGGCGCTCTCGGAGGTTTTGCTTTATTCTGATGACAGAGCTGAAAAACAGTATTCCAGCATAAAAAAGAAGGCAGGCAGCCAGCAGCTGGCCCGGGCCACGGCTGCCAATTTCGATGTGCTGATGTCCGTCAATAAATATCTCTGGCTGCGCCAGGAAAGGCCCAGATATTTTTCGCGCCATCGACATCTGATTCTAGGAGCCAAGGATTACATAAACTTCAGGCTCACGGGCAAAAACTGCACCGATTATACCAATGCTTCTACTACCGGATTTATGGATATCAGAAAAAATAAATGGAATTTTGAGCTGCTGAATGAGCTGGATTTTTCTGCCGATAGGCTGCCCGAATTAAAAGGTGCCGGAGAAAAAATTGGGGAAGTCAGACCTGAGGTAGCCGACGAACTGGGCCTGGCCTCCGGGACTATGGTCATTAACGGATCTGGTGACGTGGGAGCTTCCACACTGGGAGCAGGAGCCAGAAAACCGGGCGATGTCTACGCCTATCTGGGCACCACCGGCTGGCTGGCCGGTCCCATCGAAACTCCCAACGAAAATCCTGCTATCTACTGCCTTTCGGCACCGGATGGCAGTGGTTATATTACAGCCGGCGCAGTTTTAAATGCTGGCTCACCCTATGACTGGTTTCTAACCGACATCCTTCAACTGCAGGAGAATTCTCAGGATCTTAAATTCGAAGATTACCGCCAGCAGGAAAAGAAAGTTGAAAAAATTCCAGCCGGCAGCGAAGGAGTTTTATTTCTTCCTTTTCTGCGCGGCGAGAGAAGCCCATTTGAGCTGTCGGAAAAAAGCGGTGCCTTTCTGGGGCTGGGCGGCATGCATACTCAGGCTCATCTCGCCCGGTCAGTTCTGGAAGGAGTGGGGTATTCCCTTAAACATAATCTGGAGAAAATGCTTCCGGCCGATAACGTCGAAAAAATCAATTTGATCGGCGGTGGCAGTAAAAGCCAGATCTGGCCGCAGATTATAGCTGATATACTCGAGGTGAAAGTTACCACTTTGCAGTTGAGAGCAACAGCACCCTCCCTCGGAGCTCTCATTATAGCCCGCCAGAAAAAAGATTTTTTCTCCGGAGAAAAAGAGATGAATTTCTCCCATCTTTACGAGATAAAAAATCAATTTACACCTGAACCAGATAATCAAGATGTCTATTCTCAAGGCTATGAACGCTATCGTGCTCTTCTGGAAAAAGTTCAAGAGGTCGAAGAATAACGGTTTCTTATACAGATTTATCTGACATCGTCAGAATTTGACAGCACTCCTTAAAAATAATATAATTATGAGTGCTAAAATATAATTTAACAGAGAATTTGTTTCATCTTAAAAAGTATAATATCCAGGGCTAAGAATCCAAGAGAAGGCCTGCTTAAAAGTCGGGAGACCGACCGGGTGGGTCTTCTCTGTTTTTTCTTCTTCTTGTTATCAGTTGATAGATATCGTATAAGATCACTATCATGATAATAATGGCTGGAAGATATAAAGCGAAGTGATACTCGAAATTTTTTAAAGTTCGGGTCAGCTCACTGGCCAGAAATAGCGTCCCCGGCTCAGGATGTGCCGGGCTGAGCGAGAGCTCAGGGAAGAGCTCTCGCGAAGGGAGCGCAATTTTTTGGCCGAAAACTAAATTTAAAGCAGAAAAATTTCATTGTGAACGAAGCTTTATATCTTCCAGTATAACTAAATAAGTAT
>CAYTDP010000007.1:0-51870 GCA_964436625.1 uncultured Halanaerobiaceae bacterium
GAAAATTTCATTGTGAGCGCAGTCTCATAGCTTCCATGTGTAGAGAAGAACCGAATTTAGTAAACCTCGTTGAAAAGCTCTTTAATCAGCCCGGCATCTATATTGCCGCCCGAAATGATGATGGCTATTTCATCCCCGCTGAAGCGGTAGGGATTTTCTCTGACAGCTGCCACTCCCGCGGCTCCGGCCGGCTCGGTGACCGCTTTCTCCTCGCCGATAATATAAGGGACTGCTTCTCTGATCCTCTCCTCGCTCACCTCGATCATCTCATCGATGCAGTCTTCAGCCATCTGAAAGGGAATTTCACCGACACCTCCTACCAGACCATCACAGATGCTGTCTTCGATGGGATATTCCTCGTAAAAAGTATCCTCTTCTATCGCCCGCACGAAGGCCGGACAGGCCGAGGTCTGTACTCCCACGATTGTGATATCGGGGCGCAGCTGCCGGGCCGCTACGGCGATTCCCGTGATCAAACCGCCGCCTCCCACCGGAACTATGATGGTGTCGACGGCCGGATTTTGATCCAGCACTTCCTGAGCGATGGTACCCTGGCCGGCTATAACCTCAATATCCGAGTCGGGATCGACCATCAGATGTTCGTTTTCCCGACAGAAATCGAAGGCTATCCGCCGGGTCTGGTTGAAATTTTCTCCCTCGCGCCTGACATCGGCCCCGTAATACTGCATCTTGTCTATCTTGGCGGCCGGGGTCGAGGTCGGCACAAAAATCACAACATCAAAATCGGGCATGATGCTGGCAGCATAGCTGAGACCGGCCCCGTGATTGCCCGATGATACGGCGGCCACCTCTTTTCTGCCTCTCTTCTCGGCCAGGGCCGAGAGTTTGTTCAAAGTACCCCGCACCTTGAAGCTGTTGGTGATCTGCTGGCTTTCCAGCTTCAGATAATAACTGGTATGGTCGCTGCTGAGTCTGCGGGAATGGGTGAGCGGTGTGCGGTATATGCGGGATTGAATTCTCCTTCTGGCAGCTTTTACATCCTGATAGGTTACCGGCTTTTTGCTCATGCGCGATCAGTTCCTTTCCATTTATGTGATGCCAGGCAATTGGCCAGATTGGACTCAATTTCTCTTAATCCCCCGAAAAAAGCACCCTCAAAGGGTCTGAAGGGTGCTCGATGCTTATAAATCAAAAAAATGGTAAGGGTGTGATATATATTTCTCCGCTCAGCGGCCAGATTCCTGCCCGGATGCAGAAAAATCGGAAAAGGGAAGTTTCTGCCTTTTGGGTTTTTTCGGACTTTCAGCCTCGTCTCTACTAACTCCGCCGAAAGATTGGCGGTGCAGGCGGCTGGGCCCCAGATACTCAATTGCCCGGCGGTGATGGGAAGTGCCATATCCCATGTTGCCGGCAAATCTATAACCGGAATATATATCGTCGAGAGATTTCATGGCGGCATCGCGCATGACCTTGGCCAGGATCGAAGCGGCGGCTATGGAATTCACCCGCCCATCTCCCTTCTCCAGCGCCCTCTGGGGGGTGTCCAGTTCCTTGAGGGATATCCTCCCGTCGATGAGCAGATAATCCGGTTCTATAGCCAGTCTCTCTAAAGCACCGATCATGGCCCGCTTTACAGAGGGCAGAATACCGATATCGTCTATCACTTCAGAGCTAACCATCTCTACCGCCCAGGCCCGGGCGCTGACCCTGATCTCGGCCGCCAGCTCTATCCTCCGCTCCGGCTTTAACCTTTTGGAATCATCCAGTCCGGCGATATAACAATCCTCGGGCAGGATCACAGCAGCTGCCGCAACCGGCCCGGCCAGCGCTCCCCGGCCGGCTTCATCCAGGCCGCAGACAGCTTTAAAACCATGATCTCTGAGCTCGCCGGCGATTCTGCCCCGCTCCTGCCAGAGATTTTTCAGCTGCTTTTGTTTTTCGATCTGCCGGGACATTTTTGCAGCCAGATCCCTGACCCCGGCCCTGCTGTCCTGGCGGAGGATTTCTACCAGCTCGGCCTCAGGCTCTAGATCGGCCAGCTTATTTTTCAACTGCTTTATGGTATAATTTTCCGGTTCAAGCTTCATCGCTGTACTCCTCCAGTTTTTCCAGGGTAACCCGGCCCAGCCTGCCCTGCTGAAATTCGCGCACCACTATCTCCGCGGCCCTATTTCTGTCGACTTTGCCTCCGCTCTGCAGGCATCCCCGCCTCCGGCCTATCCCGGCCAGAAGATCGTAACTGTGCTGATGGGGACTTATTTCCAGATCGTATCTGCTCTCGAGTCCGGCCGGATTCAATTCTCTGAGATAATACAGAAGCCGGCAGGCCAGAAGCTCGCTGTCGACTACTTTCATGCGCACCGACCCGCAGATGGCCAGCTTCAAACCCTGCTCACGGTCCTCGATATCGGGCCAGAGAAGCCCGGGAGTATCCATAAGTTTTTTGTCCCCGGCTATATTAATCCAGCTCTGCCCCCTGGTGACGCCGGGCTTTTTGCCGGTGCTGGCGCTGCCCCGGCTGGATAGCCTGTTGATGATGGTCGATTTGCCGCTGTTAGGGATGCCGAGAATCATGGCCCTCAGCTCCCGGCCCTCCCGTCCTTTCTGCCGGCTTTTTTGCCGCAGCATCTGATGGACCTCATCCAGCTTTTTGTCTATCGATCCCAGATTCTCACCCGTCTCCGCGCTGCAGGCCAGAGCGGCCGGATATTTATCGGAAAGCACCTCAATCCAGCGCTCGCTGGCGGCCTCGTCGGCCAGATCTTTTTTGTTTAAAACCACCAGCTGCTCCTGCTCCTCCAGCAGATCAGCCAGCTGCGGATTGCCGCTGGCAGCCGGTATACGGGCATCCCTGACCTCTATAACCAGGTCGACCAGTTTGAGCTTTTCCCTTATTTTACGTCGGGCCTTTTCCATATGTCCGGGATACCAGTTTATCTTTCTGGACATAATTATCACCTCTATTCTGCCGGCTTTGCTGAAAAAAGATAAAGTATTTTCGACGCACCTGTCTGCCAGCTGAAGACAGGAAGATCCAGAGATAAATTAAAAAAGGGCGAGAGGATCTCTCCTCCACCCCTAATTTTAAAATATTGAAGATGCTTTATTATCCTACTCGGAGTCTTCCTCGGAGTCTTCTGCCGGCTCCGCGTCTGTTTTTTCTGCTTTTTCTGCTTTTTCAGCAACTGCGGCTGACTTTTCGATCTCTTCAGCTGATCCGGCCGGCTCTTCGCTGACCTCTTCACCCTGCACGGGCCGAGGCCCCCTTTTTTCTCTGACCCGGGCTTTTTTACCTTTTCTCTCTCTGAGATAAAAAAGCTTGGCTCTGTTAACATCACCGCGCTTTAAAACCTCTATCTTTTCCAGGCTGGGGGAATGAACCGGGAAGATTCTTTCCACACCAACTCCGTGTGAGATTTTGCGCACGGTGAAAGTCTCCTGACTGCCGCTGCCCCTTCGGCTGATAACGATGCCCTCGAAGGGCTGGGCTCTGCGGCCGGAATCTCCGGACTTGATCAGTAATTTGACGGTGTCGCCGGGTGAAAAGTCGGGAACATCGTCGCGTTTTTCCTCCTGATCTATGTGCTCAAAAATGTCCATGTTTTTTCCTCCTTTCCTCTGTAAAAGTTTTTCTCATCATTTCCACCAGCGTTCTCCCAGCAATCTATCCATAATGATGGCGGCTGCGGTGCGGACAGAAAGATGATTGAAATCACCGGGACCTTCCACCGGCTCCAGCAGAAAATCGCAGCCGGAGATCATCTCTTCGGTGAGCCCCCAGCCGGTGCCAAAAAGCAGCAGATAGGGCCGGCTGTCCTCCTTCAAACGGGATCGCAGCCGGGCAAAAGTCAAAGAATCGCCCTCCTCATGCTCCTGAGCTGAGGTGGTTACGGTTATCGGTCTTTCGCCCGCCTCCTCTTCGATCTCCGTTAACACTTCATCGAAGCTTTCTACGATATCGAGCACCTGAAAAGCTTCATGACGGCTCGGATTGTAATCGGAGCCGTGATCGCTGGTCCAGTAATCGCGCATACGCCGGACCAGATCGCGCTGCGATTTGACGCGATTGACGACGTAATATCTTTTGACCTGATAGGTCCGGGCAGCTCTGGATATATCGTGCAGATCGAGATTGGTAACTGTCGTCGTTATTTTTTCACCATTTTTGTTGTAAACTGGATGGTGAATCAGAGAGATATATACATCGGCAGCTTCAGCAGTCAATATCATCACCGACCCCGCCGTCTTCTTCTTTCCTGCTGGCGGCGTTTTCCTCTTTGATCTCCTCTAAAAGCTCCCGTTCTTCCTCGATCAGATCGGCATCTTCCAGAAGATCCGGCCGGCGCGCCAGCGTTCTTTTCAGAGCTTTCTTTTTGCGCCAGCGCTCGATGCGGGCATGATGGCCGCTCAATAAGACTTCAGGGACGCGTAGATCTTTGAACTCCCGCGGCCGGGTGTACTGGGGATAATCCAGTCTGTCCTGATAAAAAGAATCCTGACGGGGTGAGCGTTCATCGCCCACCACCCCGGGAATCATCCGGGCTATAGCATCTATAACTATCATGGCCGGCAGTTCGCCGCCGGTGAGAACATAATCACCCAGGGATATTTCCCGATCGACAACAAGTTCCCGCACCCTTTCATCGACGCCTTCGTAATGGCCGCAGATCAAAACCAGCCCCTCCAGCTGACTGAGCTCAAGGGCCATATCCTGATCAAAGGTCTCACCCTGCGGTGTGAGCATCACCGTCTCCGGCAGCTCACCTCTAAGCGTCGCACAGGCTCTATGGGCCCGGTAGATGGGCTCCGGTTTCATGACCATGCCGGCTCCGCCGCCGTAGGGATAATCATCGACATTTCCGTGCCTGTCCTGGGTGAAATCGCGGATATCCACAGGATTTATATCAATCAACTCCTCTTCCAGGGCCCGACCGGTTATGCTTTCGGCCAGAGGCCCCGGAAAAAGGTCGGGGAAAATCGTCAGAATATCGAAGTACATCCTTTAAGCTCCTTCCAAAAAACTCTGCTCAAAGCTCTAAAAGCCCCGGGATCGGTTCGACAGTAATCCTTCTGTTTTCCTGGTTTATCTCGCTGATAATCTCCCGGGCTGCGGGAATCAAATATTCCTCCCGGTCATCGTTCCTGACAACGAAGACATCTGTGCCGCTGTCAGTCCAGACCTCCTCCAGTTCCCCGAGCTTACGGCCGCCGCTGGTGACGACGGTAAAACCTTTGAGCCGGTAAATATAATATTCATCATCGGACAGCCGGGGCAGCTCCGACTCGTAAATGCTGATATAGCTGCCTTTGAGCTCTTCGGCTGCCTCTATATCATCAACTCCGGCCAGCTTGAGCACGACAAAATCATTCTGAGTGCGGGCAGATACTATCTCGTACCGGCTGTTGCCGGGAGATTTTTCCACCACAACATCCTCTAACTGAAAGAACCTATCGACATTGTTGGTCAGGGGTTCTACCCGGACATGACCTTTGTTGCCCTGATAGCGCACAATCTGTCCCAGGAGTATCAATTCTTCATCCATTTAAGAAAAATCCTCCAGTATATCGGTTGATCAGTTAATATCCACCTTTACCTTCTTATCGGCTTTGGTGGCCGCTGCGTTGATAACCCTGCGGATGGCCCGGGCTATCCGACCCTGTTTGCCGATCACCTTGCCGACATCCTCCTCGGCCACACGCAATTTGAGGCGGATGCTTTTCTCTCCCGATTTTTCCTCGACCACGACCTCATCGGGGTTATCGACAATGCTGCGGGCGATAATCTCGAGCATCTCTTTCACTGGCAGCCCTCCTTCGATTAATTTTCTTCACCCTGAAACTCAGCCCAGACACCGGTATCCTTTAAGAGACTGCGGACTGTGTTGGAGGGTTTGGCTCCATTTTCCAGCCATTCCAGCGCTTTTTCCTCGTCTATTTCCACCTGCGAAGGCTGCTGTCTGGGATCATAGGTGCCCAGCTCCTCCAGAAAACTGCCGGTGGGGGCATTGCTCGAATCAGAGACCACCACCCGGAAAGAAGCCTGACGCTTTTTGCCTATTCTTTTCAGTCTGATTTTTACTGACATAGTAATTTCACCTCCATCCAATTACTATATAATTATTTAAATGGTAGATTTAAACCTCCAGGCAGACCGCCGCCCGAAAGCTTATCCTTTTTCTTATTGAGCTGTTTCATCATCTTTCTGGTCTGACGGAACTGTTTGAGCAGCCGGTTCACATCTTGAATTTCGGTACCGCTGCCGCGGGCAATCCGCCGCCGCCGGCTGCCGTCAATTATATCAGGATCTCTTCTTTCTTCCTCGGTCATCGACTGAATAATGGCCTGAATTTTGTCGAGCTGCTCCTCTTCTACCTGAATATCCTTGAGCTTTTTGGCAGCTCCCATACCGGGGATCATGCCCATAATCTCGTCGATGGGTCCCATGTTTCTCACCTGGTCCATCTGATCGAGAAAATCTTCCAGGGTGAATTCATCCTCGCGCAGCTTTTCCTCCAGCTCTTTGGCCTGATCCTCATCGAAGGATTCTTCCGCCCTTTCGATCAGACTGAGCATATCTCCCATACCCAGTATGCGCGAAGCCATGCGGTCGGGATGGAATGTTTCCAGCTGGTTGAGCTTTTCGCCGACTCCCGCATATTTTATCGGGCGGCCGGTAACCTCTCGAATCGAGAGAGCTGCTCCACCGCGCGCATCGCCGTCGAGCTTGGTCATGAACATACCGTCTATATCGAGCTGTTCGGTGAATCTCTCGGCCACATTTACCGCATCCTGACCGGTCATGGCATCGACGACCAGCATGATCTCCTCGGGATCGACAGCTTTTTTGATCCGGCTTAATTCATCCATGAGCTCCTCGTCTATATGCAGGCGTCCGGCCGTGTCCACGATGACCATATCGTTATCGTGAGATCTGGCCGAAGAGACCGCTCCCTTGACTATATCGACCGGATCGTTTTCATCTCCCATCTGGAAGACATCGACGTCCAGCTGTTTGCCCAGCTGCTCCAGCTGGTCTATGGCGGCCGGTCGATAGACATCGGCTGCCACCAGAAGCGGACTTTTGCCTTCCTTTTTGAAGTGATTGGCCAGTTTACCGGCCGAAGTAGTCTTACCTGAACCCTGCAGTCCGACCAGCATGATGACTGTGGGCGGGCTGTCGGCAAAATTTATCTCCTGATGTTCGCCGCCCATAAGTTCTGTGAGCTCTTCTTTGACAATCTTTATGACCTGCTGGGCCGGCGTCAGACTTTCCATCACCTCTTCGCCAACTGCTCTCTCCTCGATATTGTTGATGAAATCCTTAACAACCCTGTAGTTGACATCAGCTTCGAGCAGAGACATGCGCACTTCCTTTAAGGCCGATTTTACGTCCTCCTCGGAAAGCTTGCCCTTGCCTCTGAGTTTGTCAAAAGTATCCTGAAGTTTTTCTGCCAGTCCTTCAAAAACCATATTTAATCCCCCTATAGGCAGTTTTTAATCCTTTTTACTGCCTCTATCAGGTCCCGGCGTTCTTCTCTGCCGATGGGCTTTTTGCCTTTTAGTTCCTCCAGAAGATAATCGGTCTCCTCCTGCAGGTCGTGATAGCTCTCCAAAAGCCCCAAAATTTCTTCAAATTCGCGCAGCTGTTTTTCAGCTCTCTGCAGATGATCATGTACTCCCTGACGGCTGATATCCAGGTTTTCGGCTATCTCCCCCAGCGAAAAATCATCATAGAAATAATATCTCATGATCTCCTGCTGACGCGGGGTTAAAAGCCCGCCGTAAAAATCGAAGAGCTGACTCAATGTTACCGTCTTTTCCAGCACTGCAATCACCTGCTGTCAAGTAGTTTGGCTTTACACCAGCCACACAGGGATAGTATAAAGCATGAAAGCATCTCTGTCAAGGGCAATTTATCGATCGTCATAATCAAAAAAAGAATCTTCAACGATCAGCTGGTTGAATATAATTCATTCATATTAACCGGGGACAAAATTTTTGGGCCAGGGAGCTGACCTGATAATCCAGTATATATGGCAGTTTCATCAGGCAGCCTGGAGAAATTCCATGTTAAGTTTTTCGGTTAAGCTTTTTGCCCGGCCTGCTCCATAAACTTTTCTTTCTCTATAACCATGCGAATATGTCGGCCCTCGCCGATGATATCGCTTTCATCCTCTGCTTTGACCTCGAAGGTTAGCTGACGACCATCGACCTCCACAAGTTCGGCGGTAACTTCAACCTCCATGCCCACCGGGGTCGGGGATAGATGTTTTATATCGAGGTGATAGCCGACTGTGGCATAACCTTCGGGCAGATGAGAATCGACCGCGCCTAAAGCGGCGTTTTCCATAAAACCCACCATGACCGGAGTGGCCAGCACCTCAACTCCGCCGCTGCCGAAATTATCGGCCGTCATCTCGTCAGCCACTTTCCGTGTGATTTTGTTTTTGCTGCCAGCTTCGAGTTCAAATTCCATCGTTTTCTCCTCCCTGTTATTAAGTTTATTAAGTTATTCCTGGTCTTTCGAGCTGAATTAGGCTTTTGCTCAGATCATCTGCGCCGGCTTTCAGTCCTCTTCGGTAAAAAGTGCCTCCACAAAGGAGTCAGGGTCAAAATTCTGCAGATCAGCCGCCTGCTCTCCCACCCCGATAAATCTGATGGGCAGCCCCAGTTCGTTTCTGACGGCCACTACTATGCCGCCGCTGGCCGTGCCGTCGAGCTTGGTCAGGGCTATGCCGTCGACATCGACGGCTTCATCGAATTTTTCGGCCTGGTGCAGCGCATTCTGACCGGTGGTGGCATCGAGCACCAGTAGAACCTCTACATTCTCTTCGCCGGCCTCCCGGCCGATTACCCTGCGCACCTTCTCCAGCTCCTGCATGAGATTTTTCTGGGTATGAAGCCTCCCGGCGGTATCGACTATCAGAAGATCGGTTTCACGCGATCGGGCGGCCTGAACGGCATCGTAAGCCACGGCTGCTGCATCAGCACCCTCCTGCTGGGAGATGACATCTATGCCCAGACGCCTGCCCCAGGTTTCTATCTGTTCGATAGCGCCGGCCCTGAAGGTGTCGCCGGCCGCTAAAAGCACCTCATTGTCCTTATTTTTATATCTGTTGGCCAGTTTGGCTATGGTGGTGGTCTTTCCGGAACCGTTGACGCCGACCACCATCAAAACCTTAAGCCCATCCCAGGGCGCGAGTATATCATCACCGCCCTGTAATATCTCCCTGATGCGATCCTGAAAAACTTCGTAAAGCTCTTCCGGCTCCTCGATTTTTTCTTCCTCCTGATAGTCTTTGAGCTCCGAGATGAGATCCATCGTCGTCTGTACTCCCACATCGGCTCTGATCAGGGTCTCCTCCAGCTCTTCATATAATTCTTCATCTATAGCGCTGCGGCCGGTGAAGATGCTGCCGAGTTTATCGACAAAACCCCGGCGGGATTTTTTCAGGCCATCCTTAAGCCGGCCGAAAAGGCTGCGCTCATCCTCCTCTTCCTGGAGAATGTCGTCCTCGACCTCCGCTGAATTCTGCTCGCTCTCTTCCGTTTTATCCTCTTCATCATCGCTGCCGAAAAAATTGATCATGACAGATTACCTCCTATTCATCATATTGAAGCGATACCAGCTGTGAAACTCCGTCCTCTTCCATGGTTACACCGTAAACCGTATCCGCTGCCGTCATCAATCTCTTGCGATGGGTGACGGTGATAAACTGACTTTCGCGGGAATAATCCCTGATATAACCGGCGAACATATCGAGATTGGCCTCATCCAGAGAGGAATCGATCTCATCCAGCACATAAACAGGACTGGGCTCAACCTCCAGAAAGGCGAAGATCAAAGCTATAGCGGTGAGCGCTTTTTCGCCTCCGGAGAGCAGCGAAAGGCTGGAAAGATTTTTCCCGGGCGGACGGGCTTTGATGCTGACACCGGTGGTCAGAGGATTATTCCGATCGGTGAGCTGCAGGGCAGCCTCCCCGCCGCCGAAAAGCCGGGGGAATATTTTTTCAAACTCTTCGTTTACCTCGGCAAAGGTGGTCAAAAACAGCTCGCCCATCTCCTCTTCCAGGCTGGAGATGACCCCTTTGATCGAGCTGCGGGCTTCCTGCAGGTCCTGACGCTCCTCTTCAAGAAATTCACAGCGCTCGCTCAAACGCTCGTATTCATCGATGGCCCCGGTATTGACCTCGCCCATCTCTTTGAGCCGGCTTTCCAGTTTTTTGATCTCAGACCGGGGGTCCTCGCAGTCCTGGCCGGAAGAAAATTCCTTTAAAGCTTTTTCAACTCCCAGCTCGTATTTATCCTTCAGACGGCCGCGGATGCGTTCCTGCTGGGATTCTATCTTTCCCCGCTTCAGCTTGAGCGAGTTGATTTTCTCTTCTATCTCCTGTTTCTCCTGCTGAAAATTTTCGATCCTCTTTTCCAGCCGGCTCAAATTCTGTCGGTGTTCCTGCAGATTTTTTTCCAGCTCCTCCTGCCTTTTCTGGCAGGACTGGAGGCTGGAAGCCGAATCTTTCCGTTTATTTTTCAGCTTCTCTCTTCGCGCTTCGATATCATCCTGGCTCTCTTTTAATTCCTGAAGCTCTTCTTTAAGCCCGGCCAGCCGCTCGTCGAGCTCCTCAATTTTTTCAGCTTTCTCATCTGCCTGCTCGGAAAGCGAGGCGATTTTTTCGCGATATCCAGCCAGCTTCAGCTCCGTTTTTTGCTGGAGATTGTCGATCTCTTCCTGTTTTTGCTGCAGCTGGTCCCGGCGGGACTTGAAGGTATTGCGGATATTTTCCTTTCTCTGCTGGCGGGTGCGGGCGCGTTCCATTCTGGCTCCGATGAGCTCGAGACGGGTATTGAGATTTATGCGATCAGATCCCAGAGAAAGACGCTCCTGGTAAAGCTTTTCTATCTTCTCTTTCAGGCCGGAATGTTCCTGTCGGCAGGAGCGAAGCTCCGCTTTGATTTTTTCGCCCTTTTCCTTTAAAGCCGCAGCCAGCTCTTCTCGCTCTCTTCGAAACCCGGCAATATCGGCTATCTTCTCCTCTGTTATTTCAATCTCAGACCGTTTTTCTTTCATCTTCTGGCGCAGGGCGGCCGCTTTTCGGGCCAGTTCTCTTTTTTCCCGGGAGCGGCTGAGCAGATGACTTTTCTGCTGCTGCCGGGTTCCTCCGGTCATGCTGCCGCCAGGATTGACCATGCTGCCTTTAAGCGTTACAACCTTAAGCCCCGAATCGGCCCGGCGGGAGATTTTGACCGCAGCCTTCATATTATCCGCGATAAAAACCCGGCCGAGAAGATAATGAACTATATCTTCTAAATATTCGGGATAATCGACCACCTGGTGAGCTGCCGCTGTCAGACCCTCAAAGCCAGCCAGTCCTGTCTCCCCGGGAAAAATTGCCCGGCCTTCGATTCTGTCCAGGGGCAGAAAAGTAGCCCGGCCGGATTCATTTTCCCTGAGATAGGCGATGGCTTTTCTGGCGGCATCTGTATCTTCGACCACCACCTGCTGCATGCGGCTGCCCAGGCCGACGGTGAGGGCTGTTTCATATTCAGCCGGGGCCTCGATCAGTCTGGCCACGGGACCGATAATACCCTCAAGCTCCGCCTTTATCACCTCGCGCACGCCCCGGTAATAGCCTTCAGCTTTTCTCTCCACCCGGCGCCGGGCCTGCCAGCGCGAGCGGCAGCGGGCATAATCCGATCTCAATTTTTCCATCTCACCGGTCAGATCATCCTTTTTTCTGCGGAAATTATCCAGCCT
Source organism: uncultured Halanaerobiaceae bacterium (assembly GCA_964436625.1). Taxonomy (GTDB): domain Bacteria; phylum Bacillota; class Halanaerobiia; order Halanaerobiales; family Halarsenatibacteraceae; genus Halarsenatibacter. The sequence continues at coordinate 11,718 of CAYTDP010000007.1, forward strand.
TTCTGCCAGCTCCACTTCGATCTTTTTGACCTGAAGATACCGGCGACGCAGGGCTGTAAGGCGGGGATCGAGTTCACCGATTTCTTGCAAAAGTTTTTGGGCTTTTTTCTCGCTGCTCTCCAGCTCTCTTTCCAGAGAACGGATGCGCTCCTCGATAGTCCGGATTCTTTCCCTGCAGACAGCCATGCTCTGACCCAGATCTTCTCTTCTTTCCGGAGGTGATAATTTTATGTCCTTTTCCAGGCGGGCCTTTACAAAGCTTTTTTCCCGCAGCAGCCTATCCCGGGCGGCCAAAATTTCCTGCTGTCTTTGACTTTCCCCGGCCAGCTCCGCTTTGAGCTTTTTTTGACGTTCCCTCAGCTCCTCCAGCTCCTGGCGCTGCTCTCTTTTTTGTCCTTCGGTCTCATCCAGACGCCGTTTTACCGCCTTCAGCCGTTCTTTTAGATTTTTCTCCCGTTCATCGAGAATCTCCAGGTTGTTATCTATCTCCTGGATTCTGCTTTTGGTCTGAAAGATCTCGTCCGCCAGCTCCTCTCGCTCATCCTCGAGCTTCTCCTTTTCGCCCTTGAGTTCCTCTCTCGTATCTTTGAACTGTTCCAGGCGGGAGCCGATCTCCTGATTTTTCTCTTTGTGTTTTAAGCTTTCTTCCTCGAGATCTTCCAGCTTTTCCCGATTGTTCCGGTAGGTAGCGGCCAGATAGGAGGCTTCGAGATTTTTCATGCGGCCGTAAATCTTCCTGTATTCCCGGGCCTTCTCAGCTTCCTTTTCCAGGGGTTTAAGACGGGTTTTGAGTTCGTTGATCAGATCTTCCACCCTGGTCAAATCCTGTTCGGTCCTCTCAAGACGCCTTTCTGCCTCCTCTTTGCGCCGGCGGTGGCGGCTTATTCCGGCCGCCTCCTCGAACATGCCGCGCAGTTTTTCCGGGCTGCTGCCCAGAATGGCCTCTACCCGGTTTTGACCCACCACCGAATAGGGCTCCTGATTGAGACCGGTATCGTCCAAAAGTTCCTGAAAATCCTTGAGCCGGGAAGCTTCGCCGTTTATGTAATAATCGCTTCTGCCCTCCTGGTCGACAAGGCGGGAAAGTGTGACCTGATCTTCATCTATGTCGAGCCTGCCGGACTCGTTATTGAGCACGATTCTGACTTCAGCCTCCGAACGGGCCTGCCTTTCATCGGTGCCGGAAAAAATAATATCGGACATCCTGCTTCCGCGCAGGGCGCTGGGGCTTTGTTCTCCCATAACCCAGCGGATGGCATCGACAATATTGCTCTTGCCGCTGCCGTTCGGCCCCACGATCGTGGTTATTCTGCTGTCGGAAAAATCCACCGTTACCGGTTCGGCAAAGGATTTAAAACCCCGCAGATAAAGCTTATCGAGCATAAATATACCTCCTGCCTCAAAACAGAACAAAAACCCATCCCTGATAATCCCGGGATAGGCGGTCGATTTACAGCTTCTTTACAGCTGCTCTTCCTGGGAATCTTTGTCTTTTTCTCTTTCTGCCAGCTTTTCTTTTTTCAGGTTATTCAGCTTATTTATTTCCTCAGCAGAAAGCTCACGCCAGCTGCCCCCGTTTATATCCCCTAAGGCCAGCGGACCTATCCTCAAACGGACCAGATCCTGAACTTCGTGGCCGACAGCTTTACACATCCTCCTGATCTGCCGGTTTCTACCCTCGTGCAGAGCGAGTTTGAAGACGGTGCTGCCGCCTTTATATTCCACCTGGCTCAGGCGGGCGGGCGCTGTCGGGCCATCCTCCAGTTCGACCCCGGTCTCCAGCCTGGTCAGACTCTCGCTGGTCAAAACACCCTCTATCTCAACCCGATATACTTTGGTCACGGTGAAGGAAGGATGGGTCAGGATATGGGTCAAATCACCGTCATTGGTGAGAAGAATAAGGCCGCGGGAATCATAATCAAGCCTTCCGACCGGATAAAGCCTCTGGGGCAGATGATCGACATAATCGACGACGGTTTTGCGGCCGCGGGGATCATCGGCCGAAGAAATGACGCCGGTGGGCTTGTTGAGCTTGATATATTTTAGCTCCTCCCGGCTGAGCTTCTCTCCGTCCACCCGGACAGTATCGGTGGTAGGATCGATTTTGACCCCCATCTCGGTCACAGTCTCACCGTTCACCTCAACCCGGCCTGCGGCTATGATCTCCTCCGAACGCCGCCGGGAGGCGACACCGGATCGGGCCATGAATTTCTGCAGCCTCATCTTCACTTCAGCTACCCTCCTGCTGCTGTTCTGGAGTCGGATCAGATTCTTCTTCCGGCTCGAACATCTTCTCTCTAACCTCTTCGCGCCGGGGCAGCCGGGAGAGATCGCTGATGCCGAAATAATAAAGGAAACTTTCTGTGGTGCCGTACTCTATCGGGCGGCCGGGACTGTCCCTTCTGCCCTGCTCGCAGATCAAATCATGCTTCTGCAGGGTATTGAGGGTGGCCTCGGCGCTCACTCCCCGGATCTCCTCGATTTCTGAGCGGGTAATCGGCTGAAAATAGGCGATTATAGCCAGCGTCTCCCGGGCTGCCTCGCTCAGACTGACCCGTCTCTGCCGGGTCAGCACCTTCTCCAGCCTGCCGGTGAGCTCCTCGCTGGTGCTCAAAAGATAACCCCCGGAGAATTCCTGCACCCTCAGGCCGTGTTTTTCCCGGCGATAATGTTCACCAAGCGAGTCGATCTCCTCCAGCACCCTGTTTTTATCCAGGTTTAACTCTTCGGCTATGCGCTCGGCCGATATCGGTTCGCGGGCGGAAAAAAGCACTGCTTCTATCAGCGGCTGCAGTTTATTGTCCATACTCCTTTTGATCACCTTCCCTGGGAATTACAGCAATTCTGCCGAATCTGCGCTTCTGTTTCAGTTTTACAGCGTCCCTGAATGAGAGCTCGAGCAGGGCTAAAAGCGCTACCGCGGCTTCCATTCTTCCCCCGCTGACAAAATCGGATAGAAAGTATTTATCATCGCTTTCCTCCAGAATTTCGAGCATCTCATTGATTTTTTCCTGAACGGTGATGCTCTCCCGGGCCAGATTGACGAGTTTGTTCTTTTTTCTTCTCTCCCGACGGCGCCGGGCGAAAGATTTCAGGGCCACATCAACCAGTTCATACAGCTCCTGCGGCCCGGATTCGATATGCAGCTGCAAATTCTCACGGATATCGCCCCTGAGATGGCGGGAGAAGTAGACACCGCTGCCGGATCTCAGCTCATCCAGCTCACCGGCCAGTTCTTTGACCAGCTTATGTTCCTTGAGCCGGGCCACCAGAGGGTTTTCTTCCTCTTTTTCCCCGGAGGATCCGGAAGGAAGCAGACTTCTGGCCTTTATCTCGAGAAGTTCTGCCCCTATCCGGGTAAAATGGCTGGCTTCCTCCAGATCGAACTCATCGCTGGCGCGCAGATAGGCCAGATACTGATCGGCCACCCTGGCCAGGGAGATTTCATTTATCTCGATCTCCTTATCCTTGATCAGACGGTAGAGCAGATCCAGAGGACCGCTGAAATTATCGGTCTCGACCTCATAGGACATGCTCATACCCCCTGCTTTTCGCTATACAAACACCATCAATCCCATAACCATCTGGACTATCGGTCCGATGATAGCTCCCAGAATGCCGGTAAAGGCTAAAACCAGCAGGAGCATCATGCCCAGCGGGCCCTCCAGCTGATTCAGATATTGATCATAGGAAGGCGGCAGCACACCGCGCAGAATTTTCGAGCCGTCCAGAGGCGGCACCGGCAGCAGATTGAATATACCCAGGCTGACGTTTATTATCACGGCCAGATAGAGAAACTGCACCGTTATCATCAAAAGACCGCCGGGCTGACCGTACATTCTCATGGCCAGCGGGCCGGAGGCGAAAATCCCGACGAGGTTAAGGGTGAGCGCAAAGATCAAAGCCAGAGCGAAGTTGGAAGCCGGACCGGCCACGCTCACGATCATCATATCGCGGCGGGGATTGCTGTAATAACGGGGGTTGATCGGAACCGGTTTGGCCCAGCCGAACCTGCGGGTCAAAAGCAGAACTAAAGCTCCCATGGGATCGAGATGAGAGAGCGGATTTAAGGTCAACCTTCCCTGCATTTTGGGCGTGGGATCACCTTTTTTATATGAAGCCAGTCCGTGGCTGAATTCGTGTACCGAAAGCGACAGGAGCAGTATGGGAATCACCAGAATTAGCTCAAATATCATGTTCAACTTTCTTAACCTCCATTCCGTTCGCGGATAAGGCTGGCAGCCAGCTTCAGCTGTTCCTCCCGGCTTTCAACTCCCCCCTGCAGATATTCAGCCCAGACCTGATCGAGAACTTCCTGGACAGCAGGGCCCGGGTCCAGACCCAGCTCTAGCATATCGTTGCCATCTATCGATAGGCCGGCACCGGCCAGCTCTTCTATAAAGTATTCGAGAGTTTCCCGGAATTTTTGGTCGGGAGCGGAAAAATAAAGCAGAGCCAGCTTCTCCGGAGACAGGCGGGAGAGATTTTCATTGAGCGAGACGGGATCATCATCGCGCTCAAGCTTTGCGATAAAATCGTCGATCCCGGCCAGAAAATCGAGCAGATCTGCTACCTCCTCGGATAGTGAAAGCCTGTCCCGGTAGGCGAACGGCATATTTTCGAGCAAAAAAGCAAGTTTTACTCCCCATTCCTTTATATTATAGTCTCTGGAGCACAAATATTCAAGACTTTCGCTGAGATCCTCCCAGCTTTCCCATCTTTCCCGGTCAAACTCGAAATCGTAGGCCAGAAGCTTGAAAGCCGGCAGCCTGTGCATAAGCGCGGCAAAACGTTGATGATTATGATAACTTCGAACTAAATCCTTGAGCTCCTGGAATACGCGGTTTAACTTAAGCCGGGAGAAATCTCCTCGCTTCAAAGCTTCATCCATCAACTTCTCCGTCTCCTCTTCAATATGAAAATCGAGCTCGAGAGCGTACTTCAAACCGCGTATTATGCGGGTGGGATCATCGAGAAAACTAAACCTGTGCAGAGCTCTGATATATTCTCTGTCGAGATCAGCACAGGCTCCAAAAAAATCATAAAGAAGGCCGTATTCCTCCCGGGATAGCTCAACTGCCATGGCATTTATGGTAAAATCCCGGCGGAAAAGATCCTCCAGAAGACCGGCCTGTTCTACCTGAGGTCGGGCGCCGGGACTGGGATAAAACTCGGAACGGGCCCGGGCTAAATCGAGGTTGTATTCCCCGCTCAAGGTGAGGGTGCCGGTCTGAAACCGCTCGTGAAACTGATATTCCGCCTTTAGCTCTTCGGCCAGCTCCTGAAGAAAAGATTTGATCTCGCCTTCGATCACCAGATCTATATCTCGATTTTCCCTGTCCAGGAGCATATCCCGGACCATACCCCCGACCAGATATACGGGAATATCGAGTTTTTCGGAGAGCCGGGAACAGGTCTGCAGTATTTTTTGAATCCCGGCGGGCAGCTCATCCAAAAGCCCGGCAGCATCCTCCCGGCGCTCGGAAATTTCCACCATGCTGGTGCCGTAACGGTTCTGGAAATGGTGAGGAGAAGCATCTTCGTAATAGGAGGCCAGCACGTCGGTTCTGGTGACAATACCGACCATCTCATCATCTTTCATGACCGGCAGCCTGCCGATATCATATTTGACCATCAGTTCCTGGGCATCGCGGATGGTGGCCTCAGGCGAGATAGTTATGACGTCATCGGACATATATCCCTTGACCGGAGCATTCAAAAGATCATGCTCCATGATTTTTTCCAGATCGCGCCGGGAAAAAATGCCGACAACTTCATCCTCTTCATCCACGACTATGAGACCGCTGTGACCGTACTTTTCCATCATCTCGCCGGCTTCAGCCACAGTGGCTTCAGGATTTATGGTGCGGACAGGCGAGGACATGATCGATCTCACGCAGTTCATGCGGGTTATCTCTGTCTGCAGTACTTCTATCAGTTCCTGTCTTGCCCTTTCCAGCGACATATCCAGCCGGGCCGAACCGGCTCCCGGGTGACCGCCGCCCTGAAAATGGCTGCATATCTGCCCGATGTCGACTGCCTCATCGCTGCTGCGGCCGATAAGATCGACCTTATCCTCACCGCCGGCCACCACAAATATGCTGGCCAGATCGTAGAGGTTTTTTATGCGGCGGGTAACCTTGTTAAGACCCATTATATAACGGGAAAAATCGGCGGAAAAAATCGACACGCCGGTGCCGTTTATCTTCAGCTCCTGCCGACCTTTGAGCAGCTTTTCTAAAGCCCGCTGCTGTTCTTCGTCCAGTCTTTCCTCCAAAAACTGGTTAATAATTCTGGTTCTGGCTCCAAAATCCAGAAGATGGGCCGCCGCTTTGAGATCGGCGGCGGTGGTGCTCATATGGGTGAAATTGCCGGTATCAGCGTAAATTCCCAGAGCAAAGAGGGTGGCCTCGACCGGATTCGGCTCTTTACCTTCGCGAATGAGCCGGTTGACAATAATTGTGGTGGAAGACCCCACGTTCTCGCTCATGTCCAGATCTATCCAGTCCGAACTGCTGCTGTCATGGGGATGATGGTCGTAGACGATAACCTCTACCTCATTTAGATCAATATGATCGCAGAGATCCCCCAGCCTGTTTATGTCGGCGGTATCCACGACTATAACCCTCGTCACCTCATCAGGATCGATATCCTCAAGCTCATAAACTTCGAGCGTACCCCGATAAAGGGCCATAAAATCGCGGGCCAGCGAGCTCAGACGACCGACCAGCACAGGTTTTGCCCTGCTGTAAAGCGAGCGGGCTGCTATCATGGCAGCCAGTCCATCGAGATCAGTATGATCATGCGAAATTATTATCTCCATATTCTCTGCCGCCTCCCGGTTGGCCCCGCCCGCAATCTCACTCGATCAAATCGATGATAAAATCAAAGTCCGCCGGCGGCTGACCGCTGATCGAAAAAGCACTTTTGAGAAGTTTTTCAGCTTCCTCGAGCTCGGCTTTTTTGCCGTGATGCAATCTGGCCAGCATTTGATCTTTTTCTACAGGATCGCCCCGGCTGACCATGAGCTCTATTCCGGCTGAATAATCTATTTCGTCTTCTTTGGTTTCTCTGCCCGCGCCTAAAAGCATGGCTGCCCTGCCTATCCGGCGCGCATCGATGTCTGCAATATATCCTTCCGCAGGAGAGCGATAGCTTTCTATATTTTCCGCTGAAGGCAGAAGCCCGGGGTCTTCTACCACCCCGGCCTCGCCGCCCTGAGCTGCGATAATCTCGGCCAGCTTTCGGCGGGCATTTCCGGAGTTGAGCTGCTCTTTAAGCCGGCTTTGGGCCTCGTCCATATCGGTGCTGTATCCACCGGCTTTGAGCATGGCAGCTCCCAGTTCAAGACAGAGCTTTTCTAAATCCTCCGGTCCTTCGCCGGAGAGGGTGTTTATGGCTTCTTTTACCTCGAGCGAATTGCCGACCATCCGGCCTAAAGGCTGGCTCATATCGGTGAGCAGTGCCAGCGTCTTTCGATCCAGCTCTTTACCTATTCCGACCATGAGCTCGGCCAGCTCTCGCGCCGCCTCGATTTTCTGCATAAAGGCGCCGCTGCCGGTTTTGACATCGAGCACGATGCTGTCTGCTCCGCCAGCTATTTTCTTGCCCATGATGCTGCTGGCTATAAGAGGGGGAGAGTCCACTGTGGCCGTGACATCGCGTAGCGAGTAAAGCTTCTTATCGGCCGGAGTGAGGTTGGCAGTCTGACCAACAACTGCCGCTCCCACTTTTTCCACCTGGTCCAAAAATTCCCGGCGGCTCATCTCAACATCCAGCCCGGGGATCGACTCCAGTTTGTCTATGGTTCCGCCGGTGTGTCCCAGACCCCTTCCGGACATTTTGGGGACGGGAACTCCAGCGGCGGCGACCAGGGGAACCAGCACCAGGGTGGTGGTATCGCCGACACCGCCGGTGCTGTGCTTATCGACAGTGGTACCGGAAAGAGGAGAAAGGTCTATTCTATCCCCGGAGCTGACAACCGCCTCGGTAAGAAAGGCTGTCTCTTCAGCGTCCATTCCCTGGAAATAAACGGCCATAGCCCAGGCCGAAACCTGATAATCGGGAATCTCATCATCTACATAGCCCTCGATAAGATGAGATATTTCTTCAGCAGAGTGCTTATTGCCCTCCCTTTTATTATGGATAATCTCATACATCTTCATGTTTACCGAGCTCCTGTAAAATAGCCCGCACGAGTTTTATGAAATCCGGCCTGACCTGATCGGCTATCTCGACAACATCTTCATGGCTTAGAGGTTTGGGAAGAATACCGGCCGCCATGTTGGTTATGCAGGATATTCCCAGAACTCTCAGACCTATATGATTGGCCGTGATAACCTCGGGAACGGTGGACATGCCGACCGCATCAGCCCCGATTGTTTCGAGCATTCTGATCTCAGCCGGTGTTTCGTAGCTGGGACCGACCATGCCGGCATATACGCCCCGACGGGTTTTAATTCCCTCTTCGCTGGCAACATCTTCGGCCAGATCCTGCCAGGTAGAATCATAGGCCCGGGTCATATCGGGAAAACGGGGACCCAGATCTTCGGGATTTTCTCCGCGAAGCGGGTTATCGCCCATCATGTTGATATGATCGCTGATGACCATAAAATCTCCTGGATCATAATCGCGATTTACCCCTCCGGCGGCATTGGTCACTATCAGACCCTCACAGCCCAGTTCGGACATCACTCTGACCGGAAGAGCTATCTCCTGCATTGTGTAACCTTCATAATAGTGAAATCTGCCCTGCATGGTAACAACCTGCCGGCCCTCGAGAGTTCCGCAGACGAGCTGGCCGGCATGACCCTCGACGGTGGAGACAGGGAAATTGGGTATCTCTTCGTAGGGAACAACGACGGGATCTTCTATCTCATCGGCCAGAACACCCAGTCCGGAACCCAGAATAAGGGCAAACTCCGGCTCTTCTTCCAGATTTTTTTCCACTGCTTTTACGGCTTCATCGATTTTATCCATGATTTCAGCGGACATATATTCTACCTCCTGAATTTTTTATAGTTCAGCTCGAGTTCAGCTCAAAATTTCTCCGGCAAAACTGCGTCCGTCTTCGGGAGCGGGAAGGCCGTGCAGATCGGCTATGGTGGCAGCCATATCAGCAAAGCTGCTGCGGGTCCCCAGGTCATGATTTGATATGATTTTTTCGCCTGCCAGCAAAAGCGGCACAAATTCTCGCGTGTGATCGGTACCCTCATAGGTGGGATCACAGCCGTGATCGGCGGTAATGACCAGCATATCAGTGCTTTTCAGCCTGGCTAAAATATCGGGAAGTCTCTCATCGAAATCCTTCAGGGCCTGATAATAACCCTCCGGATCCCGGCGGTGACCGTAAAGCATGTCAAATTCGACCAGATTGGCGAAGATCAGCCCGGAATCAATCTCATCCATGTAATCGATTACCGCTTCGGTGCATTTGATATTATTTATGGTGTGATCGGATTCGGTTACGCCATCGCCGGCAAAAATATCGATGATCTTGCCGATACCCACAACCTCCTTATGGGCCTGGACAAAGCTATTTAAAAGCGTTTTACCCGGTGGTGGCAGCGAAAAATCCTTGCGGCGATCGGTCCTTTCCAGCTCTCCCGGTTCGCCCACAAAGGGTCGGGCAATCACCCGGGCTACCCCATGTTCGTCGGTGAGAATTTCGCGAGCTTTTTCGCACATCTCATAAAGCTTCTCCACGGGAATGATCTCCTCGTGAGCTGCTATCTGAAAAACGCTGTCGGCCGAAGTGTAAACTATAGGTCGGCCCGTGGCCAGATGTTCTTCGGCCAGCTCCTCGATGATGACGGTGCCTGAAGCGGGTTTATTGCCGAGAATATCGCGTCCGATAGCCTTCCTGAAAGGCTTTATCACCTCTTCGGGAAAACCATCAGGATAGGTGGGAAAAGGTCTTTCCGAGATCAATCCTGCCAGCTCCCAGTGGCCGGTGGTGGTGTCCTTGCCCACCGAAGCTTCGGCCATCCTGCCAAAAACTCCCCGGGCCGAAATGTTATCATCCAGATAGGGAACCGGCTTGACCCTGCCCAGCCCGAGTTTGCTCAGACCGGGAAGATCGAGGCCGCCCACAGCCCGGGCCAGATTGCCCAGGGTGTCAGCTCCGGCATCGCCATACTGGTCGGCATCGGGCAGCGCGCCGATACCGACGCTGTCGAGCACTATGATGATGGTTCTGTCTATTTCTTCAGCCATATATAAACCTCCTGTATTTATCGCCGGCTTCATCTGCTTATCGGTATAGATTACAAAGCACACAGATCACGAAGCACACATAATAAAAAGCCCTTTCCCTGAGGAAAAGGGGCCTGTGATCTGAAAGCTGCTGAAATTTACGCCGGGGAAAATTATCTTTAGGATCTTCTTGTCTTCAGTTGGTAGACCGGTGCGTCAAAAACACTTATTTAGTTATACTGGAAGATAAAAAGCTTCGTTCACAATGAAATTTTTTCTGTTTTAAGTGATCTAATACGATATCTATCAACTGGTAACAAGAAGAACCTATTTTAAACCTCAGGAATTTTCTCCGGGCTCGTCCTGCAGGACATCGACAACCTCATCCAGCCGACTGCGGACGGTGGGATAGGAAATCCCCATCTCCCTCTCAACTTCCTTTATGTTGCCCCGCGATTTGATAAAAACCTCGACAAATTTCAGCTGTTCTTCGTTCAAACGGGAGAATTTGTCCCGCGAAAAGCTGCCCGTGATAGTGGTATCGCAGTTACTGCAATCGAGTGCGGTTACTTCCATCTCTTTTCCACAAACCGGACAATTTCCGATCATTTTCTTTCCACCCCGCTGACTTGAGATGCTGGATTAGTTTAGGATCTTCCTGTCTTCAGCCGGTAAATAGGTAAATAGGTGTGTCAAAATAGTGATCTTATACGATCTTTATTCCGATGCTGATAATATCTCTTTTTATGCTCTTTGGCAAAAATTATATTATATTTTATGAAAAATGTCAAGTTTATGGTTAATATCTTTAATCATATATTTGAATTTATTCATCTATAATATATCTGCAAAATATCTGCAGCTTATAAAAATTTCTGTACACAGCCGGCAGGCCGGGTCAATCCTGCAGCTGCAAAAAGGCCAGAAGTCCGACAGCTGTTTTGCTGTCCTTAATCCGGCCGGAAAAAACAAGGTCTTTGATCTCATTCGGTTCGATTTCGGTCATCCTGACAAATTCTCCCTCATCCAGCTCCTGTTCTCCCTTCTGCAGGTTCTCGGCCAGGTAAAGATGGAGGCATTCGGTGCTGTAACCGGGGGTGGTGTAAAAAGAAAAAAGATGTTCCAGATTTTCAGCTATATATCCCGTCTCCTCTTTGAGCTCGCGCCGGCCGCATTCTTCAGGATCTTCGCCGGGCTCCAATCGTCCGGCCGGCAGTTCCAGAAGAACCTCACCGGCGGCATAGCGATACTGCTCAATTAAGGAGATATTGCCGGCAGGTGTAATAGGCAGGATGGTGACGCCGCCGGGATGTTCTACAATCTCCCGCTTTGACCTGCTGCCGTCCGGCAGCTCGACCTCATCTTTTTTTACTTTCATGATATTGCCGTCGAACTCCATCTGACTGACAATCCCCTTTTCTTCAAGTTTATCTTCATCCATAATATATCATTCACTTCCTTTCGTATAAAAATACAGCGCTTTTTCCAGAGCCTTTAACGATGAAATATCGAGCTTCTCCCGGGATGTATGGCCGTGACTGTAGCCCATCCCCAGGTTGACCGACTCCAGTCCAAACTGGCTCATCTTATTGGCCTCGCTGATATGACTGCTTTTTTGAAATTCGACATCCAGACCGGTGCTCTGAAGGGAGCTTTTCAGGCTGGAAAGCCAGGGAGGTATGCTCTCAAAATTATAACCGGAGCAAAAATGCAGGACCCGGGAAACGAAATCGGATCGTCTGATGCCGAAATGACGCTGAAGCTCCTTGATCCTTCTCTGCCAGAGCGAATTTATCCGGGAGATCTCTTCGCCCCGGATGCCGACGATCAAAATTTCCTCCTGAAAAAACTCCCAGACCGGCAGGGGGCCGGGAATCAGGTGAGAAACGACGCAGAGATCATTTTTTTCCCAGTAATGCCTGATCCTGCGCAGAAGCATCTTCTGTCGGGCGGTCATCTCTTCTCCATCATTCCTTCTGGTGAGCGTGAAAGCAAAAAAGCCGGCTGCAGGCTCTTCATAGAAGATGGTGCCGGCCGGGGCCTCGCCGTCCATAACTATGGCGTGATCGTATCTTTTAACGTAATCCCCGGGCAGCAGCGAAGCTCCCAGAAGACCGATTTCCTCGGCCACGGTAAAAATTATTCCCAGACCGGGAGGCAGATGATCTCTTTTGGCCCGCAGCAGAGCCAGAATAACAGAAACTCCGACCAGGTCATCGGCTCCCAGCGCCCCTTCAGCTCTATTTTTGATAAAACCGTCGCTTCTGATGGGTTCTGTCGTTTTCGATTTTACCGCATCGATATGAGCAACCAGCAGGGTATTTTTGGGCGCCTGAGTGTCGGCCTCGATGATCAGATTGTCAGTGGTACCGCCGATCTTTTCACCGGCGCCATCAGTTTTGACTTGCAGGTTTAGATCGTTCAGCTCGGAAACGATCTTTTGGGCCAGCTCGCCTTCCCTGCGGGGAGCACTTCTGCGGGCGGCCAATTCTTTAAAAATTTTTTCAGCATAACCTTTTTGCATGGCTGAATTCACCTCTGCTATAATTATAGATTATCGACTTGTCGGCAATATCCTGCCTGTAAGCCCGGGTTATGAGATAAAAAAATCCCGCCCTGAGCAGGGCGGGAGAAAACTGAATATTTTTCTGTGAAAATAAGCTTAACTTTTCAAATTATAACCCCGGTCGAGAGCTTCCTGGTTCATAGGAATAAGATCGTGATATCTCTCGGGAAAAACATCTTCCAGATTTTCCTTTATGGTGGCGAGCGAGACGATTTCTTTTTCGGCTATATAGGCGCCCAGCATGACCATATTGGCTATTTTGCCGCTGCCGATATCGTCTGCTATCTCATTGGCCGGAACCTTGATCACGCTGAGATCCTCTCTCTGGACTTCCTCCTCTATAAGAGAGGAGTTGGTGACCACCAGGCCATTCTCCTCAACCCGGGGAGCAAATTTATTCTGGGAGGGAAGATTCATCACGATCACAGAATCAGGATGGTCGGTCAGGGGGGAGGGGATCATCCCATCGCTGACTATGACGGTGCAGTTGGCCGTTCCTCCCCTCATCTCCGGACCGTATGAGGGCATCCAGGAAACCTCTTTATCCTCCTTCATGCCGGAATAGGAAAGAAGCTGACCGATGGTCATTACTCCCTGACCGCCAAAACCGGCCATTATGATTTCCTCTTTCAATTACTCCACCTCCTCGATATCTTTGAAGGTGCCCAGTTCATATTTGGGCAGCATATTTTCTTCCAGCCACTTCATGGACTCTTTGGGGTCTGCTCCCCAGTTGGTGGGACAGGTGGAGAGAACTTCCACCATGGTAAACCCTTTTTTCTCGTGCTGCAGGCGGAAGGCTTTTTTGATGGCCTTTCTTGATTTTCTTATATTTTTGGAATCATGCATCGATACGCGGGCTAGATAGGCCGGCCCCTCCAGTTCGGCCAGCATCTCGGTCATCCTGATGGGATTGCCGGTTTTTTCTTTATTGCGGCCGGTCTGAGTTGTGGTCGTCTTCTGATTTTCCAGCGTGGTAGGGGCCATCTGTCCACCGGTCATACCGTAAATGGCGTTGTTGATAAAGATGACGGTGATGTTCTCGCCCCGATTGGCAGCATGTACTGTTTCGGCTGTACCTATAGAGGCCAGATCACCATCTCCCTGATAGGTGAAGACAGTCTTATCGGGATGAACCCTTTTTACACCGGTGGCCACCGCCGGCGCCCGTCCGTGGGCGGCGACCTGAAAATCACAGTCAAAATAATCATAGGCCAGAACGGAACAACCGACCGGGGCTATGCCGATGGTCTCCTCTCTGACATCGAACTCGTCCAGAACTTCGGCCACCAGGCGATGGGTTATACCGTGAGTACAGCCCGGACAGTAATGAAAATTCTCATCGGTAAGAGATTCAGGTCTGCCTGCTACTTTTTCCATATTACTCACCCCTCATTTCCTTTATCTTATCGGCGATCTCTTCGATTCCAGGAATTACGCCTCCGCAGCGGCCGTAAAATTCAACCGGCTTACGCTTCCCGGCGATTCTTTTCACGTCTTCTAACATCTGACCTGCGTTCATCTCTACGGTTAGAAATTCTTCAGCATCGTGGCTGAGCTCTTCGAGCCTGTCCTCGGGATAGGGGAAAAGCGTTATAGGGCGAAATAGTCCGGCTTTTATGCCTTCTTCTTCCCGGACCTTATCGATGGCGCTGATACAGATGCGGGCGGTTGTGCCAAAAGCCACCAGGATAATATCGGCATCCTCGGTTTTATACTCGTCGTAGCGGACCTCTTTTTCGCGCATCTGGCTGTACTTTTCCTGAATTTTAATATTGAGATCCTCCAGCACCGAAGCATCGAGCGAGAGCGAGGTTATTTTGTTGCGGTCACGGCCGGGGGTTCCATCGGTCGCCCATTCCTTTTTGGGCAGATTATCCGGGTCAATTTCTTCCTCAAATTCCACCGGCTCCATCATCTGTCCTATCATTCCATCTCCTAAGATCATCATGGGATTGCGATACCTGTCGGCCATCTCGAAGGCGACATAGGTTAAATCGACCAGCTCCTGCACTGAATAAGGAGCCAGCACCCCCAGCTTTATATCGCCGTGGGCCAGCCCTTTGGTCGCCTGATAATAATCGGACTGCGAGGGCTGGATGCCGCCCAATCCGGGACCACCCCGCATCATGTTCACTATCACCGCCGGCAGCTGCGAGCCAACCAGATAAGAAATTCCCTCAGCTTTTAAACTTATACCGGGGCTGGATGAGGAGGTCATAACCCGGGCACCGGCACCTGCCGCTCCGTGAACCATGTTGATGGCCGCCACTTCGCTCTCGGCCTGCAGATATTCGCCGCCTACCTCGGGCATCCGGCGGGACATATATTCAGGTATATCATTTTGAGGAGTTATCGGATAACCGAAAAAATATCGACAGCCGGCCTTGATCGCAGCTTCGGCTACAGCCTCGTTTCCTTTCATCAAAAGCTTTTCTGACATTTTTTACCCTCCCTCATATTCTAAAATCCTTTTTAGCTTGACTGCTGTTATTCCTTATAAATTTCAATGCAGACATCAGGACATATCTGGTAGCAGAGAGTGCAGCTGGTGCAGTCCTCCTGATCTTCATCATCCACTTCCGCTGGATGATAACCCTGATTGTTGATACGGTCTTCGGCCATGCTGATAATTTCGACCGGACAGACCTCTGTGCAGAGTTCACAGCCTTTACAGCATTCATCATCGATCACAACTTTTTTATTCTCCACGGCTAAATTCCTCCTCGCAGGATTATTTATTCGTACTGGCGGGCGGATTCCTGTCCCATCAGCACCCGATTGGCTCCTTCAGCCAGCGATTTCATCTCCTCTTCTCCGGGATAAAGGTGAACGGGAGCTATGAATTCAACCCGTTCTTCGACCCCGGTGACAAAATCGGAAGAATGAGCTATGCCGCCGGTGAGCAAGATTGCTTCGACCGGCTCTTCGGCAGCCGGGGCCAGCGAAGCTATCTCTTTGGCCACCTGATAAACCATGGCATCAAAGATAAGTTTTGCCTCATCATCTCCTCCGGCTGCTCTTTTTTCAACCTCTTTCATGTCGTTGGTGCCCAGATAACCCATCACTCCGGATTCTCCGGTCAGCTTCTGTTTCATTTCCGTTTCATCAAGCCCGCTGGAAATGCAGAACATGGCCAGATCCAGCGCCGGAAGCGTCCCGGCTCTGTTGGGGGTGAAAGGGCCTTCCCCTGCCAGAGCATTGTTCACATCTGTGACCTTGCCCTTTTCGTGCAGGCCCACCGAGATACCTCCGCCCAGATGGGCTGCGATGATCGTGATCTCATCATAATTTTTATCCTTCTCGGCTGCATATTTTCTGGCCACCGCCTTCTGATTTAAAGCGTGGAAAATGCTGCGTCTTTCCAGTTCGGGCATGCCTGAAATACGGGCTATAGGCTTCATCTCGTCCACAACCACGGGATCGACAATATAGGGTTCTGCCCCGGATTTTTCGGCCAGCTCAGAGGCGAGAATACCACCCAGATTGCTGGCGTGTTCTCCCTGCCGACCGGATTTTAGATCGGAAAGCATAGCCTCGTTGACGGCATAGGTGCCGCCGGGTATCGGTTTCAAAAGCCCGCCCCGACCGACAACTGCATCAAGGTTTTCGAGTTCTATCTCCGATTCTTCGATAAAATCTATGATATATTCGAGCCGCAGATCTTTTTGGTCGACCACCGAGTCAAAACTTTCCAGTTCCTGTCTATCATGCTCGATAGTTCGGCTCATAATCTCCCGCACGCCGGAACTGCTGCCGGCGAAAAAAGCTATCTTGCTGGAGGTCGAGCCGGGGTTTACTGCCAGAATTTTTTGCTCGTCGTCCATAAAAATCCCTGCCTTTATCTGGTGATGTGATTGCAGCGGACATTTTTGATTCTTTCAATTCTTTCTTCGGCCATGATGTCCGCAGCTTTATGGGTTGGTATATTATCGCGACTGCTGATCCGAAATATTTTGCGCATTCTGTCATATATCCCGGCCGCCGTGTCCAGAGCTTCTTCTCGATCATAACCTTTCAATTCATGATAGACGTTTATGAGAC
The DNA here is from genome assembly GCA_964436625.1 of uncultured Halanaerobiaceae bacterium. Classification (GTDB taxonomy): domain Bacteria; phylum Bacillota; class Halanaerobiia; order Halanaerobiales; family Halarsenatibacteraceae; genus Halarsenatibacter. The sequence continues at coordinate 28,522 of CAYTDP010000007.1, forward strand.
CGCCGGCATTGCTGACATAGTCAGGAGCATAGATTATATCCTTATCATCGAGTATGTCGCCATGGCGATCCTCGGCCAGTATATTGTTGGCCCCGCCACAGACTATATCACATCTGAGTTCCGGAATGGTCTCATCGTTTATAACCCCGCCCAGCGCGGAGGGAGAGAATATATCGCAGTCCACACTATAAATTTCGTCCGGGTCGACCGCCTCAGCCTGAAATTCCTCCTGGACTTTTTTGACCTTATCATCGTCGATATCGGTAACGACCAGCTCCGCTCCGGCCTCAAAGAGGTTCTGGCAGAGATAATAACCGACGCTGCCCACGCCCTGAACGGCCACAGTTTTGCCGGATAGATCTGTGCTGCCGTAAACCTCCTCGGCGCTGGCCTTCATGGCCTGGACGACTCCAAAGGCGGTTACCGGAGATGGGTCGCCGCTGATGCTGGGAAGTCCCACCACATGGTCGGTTTCCTGATTGACAAAGGCCATGTCATCGACGCTGGTGTTTACATCTACGGCGGTGATATATCTTCCCTGCAGACTCTGGACATAGCGCCCAAAAGCCCTCCAGAGCTCCTCGCTTTTATCCTGGCTGGCATCACCGATTATGACTGCCTTGCCGCCGCCCAGATTCAGGCCAGCCGCGGCAGCTTTATAGGTCATGCCCTCAGCCAGCCGCATGACATCTTTTATGGCTTCTTTTTCGGTATCATACTGGAGCATTCTGGTGCCGCCCAGAGCCGGTCCCAGGGTTGTATCATGTATGCAGATGATCGCCTTCAGGCCGGAGGTTTTATCGTAGTTGAAGACCAGCTGCTCATAATCTTTTTCCTCCATCCATTTGAGAACCTGAGACATTTTTTGACTCCTCCTTTTATTGCTTCTATTTTTTGGCCTCAGTTTGAGCCACCAGCTTGGCCAGAGCGATCGAGTTGAATTTCGTTTCGGCTGAATCCGCCCGGGAGGATACGACTGCCGGAACCTCAGCCCCCATGACCACGCTGGCCGCTCTGACTTCGCCGTAATAAATCAGGGCTTTATAGAGCACATTGCCGACCTCGATATTGGGAACTAATAGAATGTCAGCCCTTCCCGCCACCGGACTCTCGATGCCTTTGTGTTCGGCGGCTTCTCTCGAAATTGCGTTATCGAGGGCCAGAGGACCGTCGACGGTACAATCAGCCAGCTGACCTCTGTCGGACATTTTGCTCAAAATAGCGGCTTCTTCGGTAACCGGCATATTATTATTGACTTTTTCCACCGCTGCCAGCGGAGCCACCCGCGGTTTTTCCATCCCGGCTCTGCGGGCCAGTTCGACCGAGTTTCTGATTATGTCGGCTTTTTCAGCCAGCGAAGGTGATATATTCATGCCGGCATCGGAGAGAAAGACCATTTTTCGACCGAATTTATTCAGCTCCATGAGCGTCACCAGGCTCAAAAGCCGGTCCGTTTTGAGACTATATCGACTGTCGAGGAAAGATCTCAAAATCAGGCTGGTGCCGAGAAGGCCCTTCATGGGGAAGTCCGCCTCACCCCTGGCCACGCGTTCAACTGCTTTATCGGCTGCCTGTTTTTTGCTGTCGACGGCAATGATCTCAAAGGAGCCGGTTTCCGCTCCCAGTTCTTTCAACAACGAGGCAATTTTCTCCTCATCACCGATTAGCACCGGTTCTATGATCCCTTTCTCGGCTGCTCTCAGCACAGCCTTGAGCACAACTTTATCGCCGGCGGCCGCTACTGTCATGCGGGCTGCCGGTTTCTCTGCTGCCTCCTGAATCAGCTCATTCATATCCTCGTACATTTCATCTCTTTTCTGTCTGCTGTTATTCTCGGACATTGATGACCTCCTGTTTTTTTCAGTCCAAGTTCAGCTCTCCTTTATCTATCGTGCTGGTAACCTTAATTTTTTCCATCCTATTTTCGGCCAGCCTGCGGGCGGCCTGATCGGTGGGGATATCTCTTTCATCGGCCAGCTCGAAGATATTCAAAAGCTGATTATAGATGCGCTCTGTCTTTTTCATCATCCTCTCCTGATCAAAGCCATCGGGTTCGAGTTCATCGCAGACAAGTATCATACCGCCGGCATTGATGACAAAGTCGGGAGCGTAAAGAATGTTTTTTTCCCTCAGCTTATGGCCAAAATTCTCGTCAGCCAGGATATTGTTGGCAGCTCCCGCTATGATATCGCATTTGAATCTCTCGATGGTATCCCCGTTGACCACCGCCCCTAAAGCATTGGGTGAGAAAACATCGCAGTCAACATCATAAATCTCCTCTGGCTCGACGATCTCGACGCCCAGCTCCGAGGCTTTTTTTATCCTCTCGCTGGAGACATCAGTACCGATAACTTCTGCTCCCTCATCCTGCAGATGCTTAATCAACTTGAAACCGACCTTGCCCAGGCCCTGAACTGCGACCTGCTTACCTTCCAGGCTTTTCTCTCCATAGAGGTACTGACAGCAGGCCTTGAGCCCGAGATACGTACCGTAAGCTGTGGGAACAGAGGAATCTCCACCGCCGCCGTACTCCTCCGGCAATGCCCCCACATAGGGGGTCTCCTTTCTCATCAGGACAAAATCTTCAGGTTGAGTACCCACATCGGTCCCGGTGATATAACGGCCGTTTAAAGCATCGATATAGCGGCCCAGAGCGCGAAAAAGGCCTTCGGTGCGGTGTGTTTCGGGATCGCCCCAGATGACTGTCTTGCCGCCGCCGAAATCCTCGCCGGCTACAGCCGACTTATAGGTCATGCCCCGGGATAACCTGATCACATCTTCAACGGCCTGCTCCTCGCTTTCATAATCCAGCATTCTGCAGCCGCCCAGGGCCGGCCCCAAAATTGTGTTATTGATGCCTATGATTCCCTTCAGATCATTTTCGTTCTCCTGTACGAATATCAGCTGTTCCTGGTCATTTTCTTCCATCTTTTCAAAAATACCCACAGCAATCCCCCCGGATGAAAACATTTTTGATTCTTATAAAGGAATATGGATCTGCTCCATATCAGCCGCCCTGATAGTTTTGTATGGAGGTTCTTCTCCACATCAGTTGGAGGTGAAAAGTTATCGCTTTAGAAGAATACGTCGTAAATTTCACCAGCGGTTATGAAGAAGATCCAAATAGGAAGGCCAGAAGAGAAGAGCTTAAAAACAAGCGGCGCTGCAGATTCTCACAAGAAAAATCGGGCGGGAAAAGCAGGCCTGGACGCTGCTCGTTTAATTAACATGCAAGCTTCATGCCAAAAGATCTAAAAGAAAAAATCCATAAGCTGTTTGAAGTAATATTCTGAACAACAGGGAAAAAGGCTAAAAATGGTTCTTCTTGTTATAGGTTGATAGATATCGTATAAGATCACTTAAAACAGAAAAATTTCATTGTGAACGAAGCTTTATATCTTCCAGTATGACTAAATAAGTATTTTCGACGCACCTGTTTACCAACTGAAGACAAGAAGATCCCTAAAATAAGGGGGTTAAGAGCTGGCGAAGGAAAAATTCTGTTCTAAAAATCTATCGCCGAGGACAAAATTTTTCCGGGCGGCTGTATTCAAGCCTGAAAAAGCGGAAATCAAACATGAAAAAATGTGCAGACCTGAAAATCTTTGCAGGTATGATCTTTCAGGTTTTCAATTCTGAATTATAAGCTGTCCGGTATCCTGGTCAATCGATACCGTATTTATCCATCTTGTAATAGAGGCTGCGAACGGATATGCCGAGTTTCTCGGCTGCTTTTTTGCGGCTGCCATCGGTGCTGTTTAAAGCTTCGATGATTAAATTTTTCTCGGTCTCGTCCATAATTTCTTTGAGGGAGCGATCCTCCAGCGAGGAGGGAATTCTGTCGGCGGCTGCTTCCGGTGGGTGATCTCTTATTTCCAGTCCGGGCAGATGTTCCGACCTGATAACCTCTTCTTCCATCTGCATATGAATCATGGCCTGGCCGATAACATTTTCCAGCTCCCTGACATTACCCGGCCAGTGATATTCGGTAAGCTTTTCGATCACCTCAGACGAGCAGTCCTCAACCGCCCGGCCGTACTCCTGATTGAACTTTCTGATTATACTGTGAACCAGCGGGGGGATATCTTCCTTTCTTTCCCGCAGAGGTGGGATGGTCAGGGGAAAGACATTGAGCCGATAATAGAGGTCTTCTCTGAATTCGCCCTTCTGTACAGCTCTTTCCAGATTCACATTGGTGGCCATAATCATCCGCACATCGACGTTGAGTGGATGAGTGCCGCCGACCCGGATTATCTCCTTTTCCTGCAGAACCCTGAGGAGTTTGGTCTGCAGGTTTTTGCTGATCTTGCCGATCTCATCCAGAAATATTGTTCCGCCGTCAGCCTCCTCAAACAATCCTTTTTTGCCGCCCTCTTTAGCTCCGGTAAAAGCTCCTTCCTCATAGCCAAAAAGTTCGCTTTCCAGAAGATTATCGGCCAGTGAATTACAGTTAACCCTGACAAATTTATAATCGGCGCGATCGCTCCTGTTGTGTATGGCGTGGGCGAATAATTCCTTGCCCGTGCCGCTTTCTCCTCGCAAAAGCACCGTGGCCGGGGTGCGGGAGGCTTTTTTGGCCCTATTTATGACAGCCCGCATGGTATCGCTGCTGCCGACGATATCCTCAAAACTGTACCGGGCCTGGAGTTCTCTCAGCTTCCTTTTGGCTTCATCCAGCTCCTTCGTCAGCCGTTTTATCTGGGAAACATCGTGAATTACTCCGACACTTCCCTTGAGTTCGCCATCAACTTTTATAGGGGCTACATCGACTATGACCTCTTTTTTCTGCGGCCCCACCTTAAGCCTTTCTCCCCTCACAGGTTCTTCGGTCTCCAGCACCTGATAATGCATGCTCTCGCCCTCGGCAATGTCTACATCGGCCGGTTTGCCGATTACATCCTCCTCGGTGAGACCTGTAAGTCGTGTATAGGCCGGATTTATCAGTATGCCTTTGCCATCACTGTCAACCACCGAGATAGCATCCTGAGTGGAGTTGATTATGGCTTCCAGCATGCTTCTGACTTCCTTTAAGTCGGTGATCTCTTCGGCCAGCTCGACCACCTCGGTTTTATCGCGGAAAACTGCCGCCGCTCCGATTATCTCGCCATTTTGATCTCTAACCGGAACTCTGTTGGTTACTATGGTTATATCGCCCACTTCCTGGGTTTTCTGCAGCTCAGCCCTGCCGCTTTCCAGGATAATATGGAGGCGGGTGTTGGGAATGACATCTCTGACATGTCTTTTGAGCACTTCCTGACGGGGGATATTGAGAATTTTTTCAGCGGCCTGATTGTACAGCTCCACTCGATAATCGCTGTCGATCGCTATCATGCCATCATGAGTGGAATTGATGATTACATCTTTCTTTAAATTTTCTCTCCTCAATCTCTCAAGTTCCTCCTGGAGATTGAGGCTTTTTTTGGATTCGGCCATAATTTACCCCCTGTCAACCGGTGAGATTTTAAGGCTTGAATTTTCCGACTTTATGATACCATAAGGATGATATATAGTAAAATTAATGAGTTGACTGATTTTTGAAGGGCTGCAGGTCGAAAACATCAAAGTTAAGCGATAAAAGCCGCCCCGGGGGGCGGCCATTATCGAATAAGCTGGAGTATAATTTCTCTACTCAGGTCATAGTAGCTACCATAACAGCTTTGATGGTATGCATTCTATTTTCGGCCTGGTCAAAAACTTTAGCATGCCTGCTTTCAAAAACTTCATCGGTAACTTCCATCTCCTCCAGTCCGTATTCCTCATAAACTTTCTGTCCGTTCTCGGTATCGGTATTGTGATAGGCCGGCAGACAGTGGAGGAAGATGACATCGTCGTTTTCGGTCTGTTCGAGCATCTCTTTATCGACCTGATAGGGGCTTAAAAGATCGATTCTTTCCTGCATGCGGGCCTCCTCGCCCATCGATATCCAGACGTCCGTGTAGATGGCATCGGCACCGGTCACATCCTCTGCCGGTTCATCGCCGATGCTGATTTCAGCTCCGGAAGCTTCGGCGAGCTCCCGACATTCCTCCACCAGCTCATCATCCGGCCAGAGCTCTTCAGGGGAAGTGATCGTATAATCAACACCCATCAGCGCCGAACCGACCATGAGTGAGTTGGCCATATTGTTGCGGCCATCACCGGCGAAAACAAGTTTTAAGTCTCTCAGTCGGCCGAAGTTTTCTCTCAGGGTCATCAGATCTGCCAGCACCTGAGTTGGATGGAATTTGTCGGTGAGTCCATTCCAGACCGGCACTCCCGCTTCACTGCCCAGTATTTCGACGCTCTCGTGTTCGAAGCCCCGAAACTGAATTCCGTCAAAATATCGCCCCAACACCCTGGCTGTATCGGCCACGGTTTCCTTTTTTCCGAGCTGGATATCGTTTTTGCCCAGAAACTCGGTACTGGCCCCCTCGTCGCTGGCGGCCACCGCAAATGAGCAGCGGGTGCGGGTGGATGGCTTCTCAAAAAGCAGGGCTATGTTTGTACCTTCCAGCTGGCTGCCCATAATACCTGCCCGCTTTTTGCGCTTTAGATCACGGGATAAATCGAGAAGATATTCGATCTCAGCAGGGGTGAAATCGAGCAGCTTGAGAAAATTGCGTCCGGTTAGATTTTTCGGCATTTAAATCCCTCCAGGATAGATAGTTTATGTAAAAGAACATTTTTGACTGTAGTTTGAGTGAAGATCATCTCTTTTTCGACTGGCTGTCCGGATTTAAGCTATGACCTGCGGACAGGTTGTCTACCGAACAGATTCGATATTTTTCCTGATAAGAGGCATCGTCATGCACCTGGGTCCGCCCCGGCCGCGGGAAAGTTCCGAACTGGGAATAACCTCAACCTCAACTCCGCTCTCCCGCAGAAGCCTGTTGGTGACATAATTGCGAGAATATACCACAACTTTGCCCGGCGCTACAGCCAGGGTATTGGAACCATCATTCCACTGTTCCCGCCTGCCATCTATGGGATCGCCACCGGCGCATCTGATAAGTTTTATTTCCTCGAGATCCAGGTAATTTTTGAGAATTTCCTCCAGTTCCGCCCTCTCCTCGCTTATTCTCAGCTCATCGTTCTCTGCTGTTCTCAGCGAATACACCTGCAGCGGCCCTTCTATTTCGGCATGAATTGTAAAAATATCGTGATCGACCATCGTAAAGACGGTATCGAGATGCATAAAGGCCCGGCGTGCGGGAATTTTAAAAGCCAGCACTGTATTGAAGCGCTCGTGTTTTAAAACCCGGCGCGAAAACTTTTCGATGGCCCCCGCACTCGATCTCTCGGAAATACCGGCGGCCAGCACTTCTTCATTTAAAACCAGAAGATCGCCGCCTTCCAGTGTGGATTCCTCATAGCGGCTGTACCAGCGGGGAATATCGAGCTCGCGGAAATCAGGATGAAAGTTGAATATGTACTCGGCAAATATGGTTTCGCGGTTGCGGGTGGCAAATTTCATCCGATTTAAACTTATGCCGCTGCCGATTACGGCAAAAGGATCGCGGGTAAAATAAAGGTTGGGCATGGGCTCGAGCAAAAAAGGATGATCTGCCTCGACCATATCGGCTAAAGATCTGTTCTTCAAGCCCGGCATCTCCTCTTTGCGGACACCGGCCATGAGAGTTTTAATCAGCTCCAGATTATCGAAATCCTGCAAAAATTCCAGCAGCATCTCCCGGCGGCTGAGATTGACTATTCCCGCTTCGTCAAGAAAGTGCTCCAAAAATCTCTGTCTCACCCGCGAATCCGTCAGCGATTCGGCCATAAGCTGCTCCAGATAACAGACCTCGACGCCGCTGCGGGATAAAACTCCGGCGAATTCGTCGTGTTCCCGCCTGGCTGCCCTGAGAAAAGGAATATCATCGAATAAAAGCCTCTCCAGCAGTTCTGGAGTTAATTTTTCCAGCTCCGGGCCGGGTCTGTGCAGGAGAACTTTCTCGAGCGGACCGATCTCCGAGTAAACCTCCAGCGGACTAAAATTCATTGACTAACCCCCCAGCGGATATCTGACTCTATTAAATTTTCGCTCAGCAGTTATAAAACCGGTCAGCTGGAGGGCCAGATATCCAGTTCCTCCCTGAGCTTTTCCAGGTTAGGACCGAATAACTCCTGTATACGCTCAGGAATACTGTTGTATATTTCCGCTATGAAAATATCATGGGTTATGAAATTTTCAGCCATCATCATAAAAGCCTGATTTTGCGTCCAGACAGCCTCAGGTTTCTGCTGACCAAAAGAACCGAAAAATGCCTCCTGCCTGTCGGCCACGGCGGTCAACCACCTGCCCTTTTCCCGGGCCTCTTCCTGCATACCCTCCATGCGGTGATGGTATACCCTGCCCGGCAGCTGTTCTCGCTCACCATAATATACCTGCAGAATATTGACCCCGCTCTCAACAGCAGAGTCAAGAAACGGAATAATTTCGTCCAGTTCTTCCTCCCAGACCTCGATTAAAAGCCTATTTTCGGCCCCGTCAATGACCTCTCTCACCTTTTCAAAACAGCTCTGTCGCCCCTTTAAATGCCACATATAATCCACTTCTGGCTGTTCCTGCTGCTTTTTGAGCTCCTCTTCCAGCACTGTGAGCGAGCTTTCGATGCGGGTGCGGTGCCGGTTTATAAATTCGGCCAGCGGCAGGGCTGAATACAAAACGGGATTTTCTCCCTGAGATATGACAAACCCTTCCTCGACCAGGCGATTGACGGTTTCGTAAATTTTGGACTGCGGGACCCCTGATCTCTTGCTTATCTCATAGGCGCTTATCTCCTGATGTTCGATAAGTGTCATGTAAGTTTTGGCCTCATATTTATTGAAGCCGAGTTCGGACATTTTTTCCAGTATCAATTCTTCGCTGCTGCTGGCCGTCATGAAAACTTCTCCTTCCAGTATGTGAGAGATAAATATTGCGTGGCTTTAAGATAAATCAGGAATGAATGATGAATCAGGAATGAATTTAGATCATTGATTTACTTCAAATCTCATCCTCTCGGCTATTTCGGCTATAAATTGAGAATTGGGAGGGCAATCTCCGCTCGCATCGTGTTTGTTGGCAAAGTATTTTTCCAGCTCCTCCCTGTTGCCATCCTCCCAAACAACATCGACGGCATGTCTTATGGCTCTTTCAACTCTGCTGGAGGTGGTATCGAATTCTTCGGCCACCTGGGGATATAACTTTTTGGTCACAGCCCCCAAAAGCTCGACATCATCAATCACAAGACCGATAGCTTCTTTTAAATAGTGATATCCTTTTATATGAGCCGGAACACCGAGATTATGGAGAACTTCGCTGATCTTTTTCTCGAGATTAATCTCTTTATCATCGTTATCCAGCTGACTATCATTCAGATCGATAACAGCCAGCTTTTTTTCCACCTGTTCATTATTCAACTGCACCATTTCTTTTATTCTTTTTTCCAGGTCAGAAAAAGAAAAGGGCTTTAACACATAATAATCAACACCCAGCTGACTGAGCCTGGCGGCTACATTTTCCTTCATGAAAGCTGAAACCACGATAACGGTCAGATCATCTTTCAGTCCGGTTTCGTCCAGTCTTTCCATAACTCCGATACCATCGATATGAGGCAAAATCAGATCCAGAATAAGCACATCAATGCTGTTTTCCCTGATCATATTTAGCCCATTTTCCCCGTCGTGAGCAAGACCAACCACATTAAACTCATCCCTGTCGGTAAAATAATCCTGAAAGACCTGACATAGCCTTCTGTTGTCCTCCACCATCAGCATATCGATCGTTTCATTCATATTTAAGCTGCCCCCTTATACCTTATGAGAAAACCCGTCTGGACTGATCTTGATCGATCTATTTTGATGAAAAATTAAGCACCTCTGTCGCTTTTTATCCTCTCCGCCCTGGCAAGCATCTCCTCGGCGTGTTCGAAACCGGTGCTGCTCTCTTCTCTGCCGCTTAACATCCTCGATAGCTCTGTCTTTCTCTCCTCTTTGTCCAGCCATTCGACTTCTGTGGCCACTGTCTCGTTTTCGCTGTCAGTCTCCTTTTCGATGTAAAAATGCCTGTCGGCCATGCTGGCCAGCTGAGGCAGATGGGTTATGCTGATGACCTGATGTCTTCTGCTCAATGCAGCCAGTTTATCGGCCACCCTGAGGGCTGTTTTACCCCCCACGCCGGCGTCGATTTCGTCAAATATGATCGTCTCCACGCTCTCAGTTTCGGCTGTGATCGTTTTAAAGGCCAGCATTATCCGGGACAATTCTCCGCCGGAAGCAACTCTGTCCAGCCTTTTCAGCTCGGTGCCCGGATTGACGGCTATTTTGAACTGCACATCATCGAGACCGGTGCTATTAAGCTCCTTCCGCGAATGAAGTTCGATGCTGAACCTGGCTTCGGAGAGAGCCAGATCCTCCAGCTGGTTCTCGATCTCTTTTTCCAGCTTTTCAGCCGCTTTTTCCCGCAGAAGGGAAAGCTTTTGAGCTTTATCCATAAGCTTTTTTCTGAGATTTTCTATTCTCGAATCCACCTCTTTTAACCTATCTTCCAGCTGTTCCAGCTCCTGCCTTTCCTCCTCCAGCTCCTGCCGGTAGGCGATAATTTCCTCTATGCTCTCTCCGTATTTCCTTTTGAGGGTGTTGATGGTATCAAGCCTATCCTCCAGCTCGCGCACCCGACCAGGATCAAACACCTGATCTTCATGATAATCCCTGAGTCTATAACCCAGATCCTGCAGCGAATAATATATCTCCTCTGCCAGCTCTGAAAGTTCAGCCAGCTCGCTGTCATATTCGGCGATACCGTTTAGCTTTGCCTTAAGATCACCCATACTGTCAAGCAGGGCTCCTTCCTCATATTCGCTGCCGTTGACCAGCTCACCCGCTTCTCCCGTGATAGAATGTATCTCCTCCTGATGATTCAGACGGGAAAGCTCCTGTTTGACTTCTTCCAGTTCGCCCTCCTCGAGGTTCGCCGAATCGATCTCCTCCAGCTGATAATCTATTATATCAAGTCTTCTTTCCCGGTCGCTGGCCTGATGGGAGAGTTCCTCCCGACGGTCGGTGAGATCTTTTAATTCTGCATACCCGTCAGCAATTGTCCGCCGCAGCTCAAAACCCTCATCAGATAGAAATTGGTCCAGGATATCGCGGTGATTTGAGCTTCTGATCAGACTTTGATGTTCGTGCTGACCGTGTATATCTACCAGCTTACTGCCGACTTCTCTGATAAGCCAGAGCGGTACCAGCTGACCGTTGATCCGGCAGCGATTTCGACCGCTGCGCCTGATCTCACGGGAGATTATCAGCCCTTCATCCTCCGGCTCCACTCCCGCCTCCGAAATCATACTGTCAATCTTTTCGGAATCGCGGGTAAAATAATTGGCTTCGATGAAGGCGGCATTTTTTCCGTCTTTGATAACAGATGAATCGGCTCTGCCTCCAAAAAGCATCTCGAGCGCCCTTATAATTATCGATTTACCAGCCCCGGTTTCACCGGTGAGTATATTTAAACCCTCACAGAATGATATATTTGCCTCTTCAATAATGGCAAAATTCTTCAAAACCAGATCCCCAAGCATAATCTCTCTCCTCTGCAGAGAATTTTAGACAAAAATTACCTTTGAACCAGAAGAATGAAATCGAGAGGCGGATTTACAGACCTGAAGCGGGTTAAAACTTCCCCAGCTTCATTTTGTCCCGCAGGATGCGATAAAAATTGCGGTCGGGGAAATGGATCATTTTGACTTCATTATCGGATCTTTCCACGATGATCTCATCATTATTTGATAGACTGCAGGTGCTGCGCCCGTCGGTGCTTATCCTCATGCCCCCGGATTTGGTGCGGGGTTTGATTCTGACCTGCTCATCGCTGCGGATCACCATGGGACGGATATAAAGATTGTGAGGACAAATCGGTGTCAGAAGCATGACTTCAAGACCGGGATTGATTATCGGACCACCGGCCGAGAGGGAATAAGCTGTCGAACCGGTAGGGGTGGCGGCGATCATACCATCTCCCTGATATTCGGCGATAAATTCTTCGTCAATATAAAAATTTAGCCTCAGCAGATTTTGATTATCGCCCCGGGAAATGACGGCATCGTTGAGACCGTGGCTGCAGTAAATTTTCTCTCCGTCTCTATATACGCTGCTTGCTATCATCATTCTGCTGGTTATGGTAAAATTACCCGCGAGCAGTTCTTCGGCTGCTTCATATAAAAAATCGGCTTCGATGACAGTCATAAAACCCAGACTGCCGACGTTTATGCCGAGAAGAGGAATATCGGTTCCGCAGAATTTGCCCGCGGCTCTGAGCAGGGTGCCGTCTCCCCCGAAAATAAATAAATAATCTACCTTTTCTTTAACTTCTTCCAGAGAACCAGCCCGGTTGACTCCTTTATAACAGCCGGCAGATCCGGGTTCAACCAGATAGGGAACCGATTTATCCTGGAGAAATTCCAGAAAACGGTTTCCCAGTTCTATAGCTTTATTCTTGCCCGTATTGACCATGATGCCGATAGTAGGAATATGAATCAACTCCCTTTTAATTCTCTGTGCGCGGAGTCGATGGCTTCATCTATTTTATCACCGGAAAGTTTATTCACCTGACCGGATTTTTGTTCCGCTAAATCAGCTCTGTACCTGCCGTAGAGCAAATATTCTATGTTGCTCGATTTGCCGCCGGTTATCGGCGAGTGGATTAGCCCCTCAACTTTTATATTCTGCTCGGCCGCGCAGGATTGCACTCTTTTTATGACTTCTCTGTGAACATCCGGATCTCGCACCACACCCCCGTTTTCAACATTTTCCGGTCCGGCTTCAAACTGAGGCTTAACCAGCGCTATCAGTTCCGCGTCGTCCTCCATAAATTTGACCGCAACGGGAAGGATGAGGGTCAGAGAAATAAAAGATACGTCTATCACTACCAGTTCAAACCTGGCCTTAAGATCCCGGGGAGACAGATGTCTGAAATTAGTCTGCTCTCTCACCTCGACCCTGTCGTCATCCCTGAGCTTCCAGGCCAGCTGATTGGTGCCGGAGTCAACCGCATAAACTTTGCGGGCGCCCTGCTGCAAAAGACAATCGGTAAATCCCCCGGTTGAAGACCCGATATCCAGAGCTTTTTTGCCGGCAGGATCGACCTGAAAGTATTCCAAAGCTTTGAGAAGCTTTCTGCCGCCGCGGCTGACGAATCTCTGCTTTGATTCTACTTCTATTTCGGCGTCGACGGGTACTCTTTCGCCCGCCTTATCAATTAATTCTTGGTTGACTAATACTTCTCCTGCCATTATAGCCCTTTTTGCTTTGCTGCGAGAGGAAAAATATCCTTTTTCGGCCAGCAGCAGATCAAGCCGCTCTTTTTTCTGGCTCATCTCAACTCCTCCCTTCATCTCCCTTTATCCGGGAGGATATTCTCCCTGCTATAGATTCAGCATCCAGCCCGTAATTTCTCCGCATTTTTTGCTGGTCTCCATGAGGGATGAATTCGTCCGGCAGCCCGATATTTATGATATTATCGGGAAGATTTATATCGGCCTGGCCCGCCTGTTCGATTATTGAGCTGCCAAAGCCACCGCTGACCGCATTTTCCTCGGCGGTCACTATAAAACTGGATTGGGAAACAATTTCCAGAATTTTATCGTCCAGCGGCTGGATAAATCTGGCGTCGAAAACACCGGCTGATATTCCCTGTTCTTCGAGAAGTTCGGCAGCGGCCAGCGAGGGATAAACCATAGAGCCCAGAGCTATCATCTCCAGGTCTTCACCCTCCCGCAGCCTTTCCCCTTCTCCTGTCGGAATAGTTTCCGGACTGTCAGGTATATCGACACCTTCACCTTCACCCCGGGGATACCTGATAGCTGCAGGCTTTTCCAGTTTATAGGCGGTCCACATCATGCGGACAAGCTCGGCTTCATCTCTGGGGGCCATCATCGTCAGATTGGGGATAGCCCGGAGAAAAGATATATCGAATTGGCCCTGATGAGTTTCTCCATCTCCCCCCACGATGCCGGCCCTATCTATGCCTATTATAACCGGCAGCTCCTGCAGGCAGATATCATGGACCACCTGATCGTAACCGCGCTGCAGAAAAGTGGAATAAATTGAAACCACCGGCCGCATTCCTCCCCGGGCCAGTCCGGCACCGAAAGTGAGCGCATGCTGCTCGGCGATTCCGACATCGTAAAAACGATTGGGAAAGCGCTCGGCGAATTTTTCCAGCCCGGTTCCGGCCGGCATTGCAGCTGTAATTCCGACTATTCTAATATCGGTCTCGCCCATTTCGGAGAGAGTTTCCCCAAAAACATTGCTATAGGTGGGGTTTTCACGCGAACGCTTCTGGCTGCCACTCTCTATTTCGAAAGAACTAACACCGTGATAATCACAGGGCTTATCTTCAGCCGGACAATAACCCTTACCCTTGACCGTGGCTGCATGGATCAAAACAGGACCGGATATTTTATCTGCCTGCTTAAAGACTTTTTGCAGGCTTTCGATATCATGGCCCGATACAGGACCCAAATAGGTGAAACCGAGCTCCTCGAAAATGATGCCCGGTACCATCATGTATTTAAAGCTGTCCTTGGCTTTATCGACAGTGCGGGATACGCTGCTGCCGATTCCCGGGATGGAATCGACGATATCGCTCATATCTTCTTTCAACCGGCGCAGGCCGGGTTCTGAGCGAAGTTTGCTGAGATAGCTGGAAAGAGCTCCTACATTTTTGGAGATGGACATCTCGTTATCATTCAAAATAACCGTTAGATCGGTGCCCACATGGCCGGCGTGATTGAGAGCTTCCATCGCCATACCGCCGGTTATAGCTCCATCACCTATAACACAGTAAACTCTTTCCTCGCTGCCCCGGTGATCGCGAGCTCTGGCCATGCCCAGGGCTGAGGATATGGAAGTGCTGCTGTGTCCCGTGTTTATCTTGTCGTGTTCGCTCTCATCTCTTTTGGGAAAACCGCTCAATCCTCCCTCCTGACGAATTGTGGAAAGTTCTTTTTTACGACCGGTCAGGATCTTGTGAGTATAACTCTGGTGACCTACATCCCAGATGATGCTATCGCGGGGGCTTTTCAGGTGGCTGTGGAGGGCGACGGTCAATTCCACAACTCCCAGATTGGAGGCGAGATGACCTCCTGTTTTTGAAATAGTTTCTATAAGATAATCTCTGATCTCTTCCGCCAGTCGGCTCAGCTCATCAGTTTCCAGATCGTCGAGATCATCGGGGGTGTTTACCTTATCGAGCAGTTCGGACATTATATTTTTCACCTCACAGATAAATCATTCAATACTGTCTTTCCAGAACGAAATTTACCAGTTCGGACAGAAATTCTGCTCTCTCACCAAAAGGCGAGAGGGCTTTTCGGGCTGATCTGGCAGCAGCCCTGGCTTCTTCTCTGGCCGCTTCGAGGCCCAGCAGTGTGATATAGGTGGTTTTCTGGCCAGCTTCATCCCCACCAACTTTTTTGCCCAGCTTCTCCTCGCTGCCCGTTACATCCAGTATATCATCAACTATCTGGAAAGTCAGGCCCAGCTTTTGGGCATACTCCTCCAGGGAAAGCCGCTGTTTTTCCGTGCTGTCAGCGCAGTGGGCTCCCCCTAAAATTGCCGCCCGGAATAAAGCTCCAGTTTTGGCCCTGTGAATTTCCTTTAACTCCTCCAGTGAAATATCCTGGTCTTCTGCTTTTAGATCCAGCGCCTGTCCGGCGACCATACCGGCCGGCCCGGCTGCAGAAGCAAGAAGTTCTACCAGCCGGCAGCGGCTCCGGTAATCTATTTCCTCAATCCCGGCCAGTATTTCAAATGCCAGTGACTGCAGGGCATCGCCGGCTAAAACAGCCCGGGCCTCTCCAAACACTATATGGCTGGCCTTTTTCCCCCTTCTGAGTTCATCGTCATCCATACAGGGCAGATCATCGTGAATGAGAGAATATGTATGAATAAACTCAAGGGCTGCCCCAAAATCGCGAGCAGCCCTGAGCTCTCCCTCAAGCATTCTGCAGACAGCGGTTGTCAGAATGGGTCTTATCCTCTTCCCGCTGGCCAGAAGGGTGTAAGAGACGGGATCTTCCAGGCCGGGATGAATATCCAGCCCGGCCAGCAGTTCTTCCAGGTATTCATCAAAATTATCGGCTCGATCCTTGAGCTCTTCTTCTATTTTATCTGGCAAATTTCAACCCTCCGGCAAAATTTAATTTACTCCAGCTCTTTTTCCTTCCAATCCAGAGCTCCGACGGGGCAGGCTTCAATGCATTCTCCACAATCATCACAATCGGTCGGCAGAGTTTTGGAGAAGGCGGTGTCGATATGGGTCTCATAACCTCTTTCTTTGAAGCCCAGCAGATATTCATTGACAACTTCTCTGCACATCTTTACGCAGATGCCGCATTTTATGCATTTGCCGCGATCGAGTATGATCTCGGGATGGTCATTATCATATCCGAAGTCTATTTTCTCGTTTCCTTCAAAATATTCAGGATCTGCTTCGTATGTCTCGGAATGGTCCTTAAGATAACAGTCATCTTTAGCGGTGCAGCTGCATTTAAAGCATCGTTCTCCTTCTTCCTCTATATTTTCAGGGTCTATCGTTTCGGTTACCTCGGCAAAACTATCGACTCTTATATCAGCTTCCATATGAGGAAGTTCAACCCGGATCTGATCCTGAGGATCTTCAAGATATACAAGATCTTCTTCGGCCAGAGACTGCCAGTGACCTCTGGTCACGTTTATCTGGTAGGCTTCATCCATCTCGTTACCGGCCAGATAATCCTGGATATTATTGGCTGTTTTGCGGGCGGCGGCTACCGCTTCCACCACCGTAGCCGGGCCGGTCACACAATCGCCGGCTGCAAAGAGATTGTCCTCAACGTGATGACTTTCCTCTTTAACAGCTACGTCATCCCAATCATTGGTCGGTACGTCTTCTGGGGGGATAGTATTCTGACCGATAGCTGCAATCACAGTGTCGGCAGTAACCTCAAACTCGCTGCCTTCGATAGGAATAGGACGTCTTCTTC
Organism: uncultured Halanaerobiaceae bacterium; assembly: GCA_964436625.1. Taxonomy (GTDB): domain Bacteria; phylum Bacillota; class Halanaerobiia; order Halanaerobiales; family Halarsenatibacteraceae; genus Halarsenatibacter. The sequence goes on from CAYTDP010000007.1 coordinate 45,507, forward strand.
CTGAAGCATCGGGCTCGCCCAGCTCCATCTCTATGCATTCTAATACCAGTCGGCCATCCTCTTCTCTTAAACTAACCGGCTGGCTCAAAAACTCGAAGTTACAGCCCTCTTCCCGGGCTTCATCTATCTCGATCTGTTCGGCCGGCATCTGTTTTTCAGTCCGGCGGTAATAACAGGAGACCTGATCATCTGTGAGCCTGAGAGAGGAGCGAACGCAGTCCATGGCAGTATTTCCGCCACCGACAACTATGGTTTCGCCGGGATCTTCCATTTCGAAATCCTGCCGGGAAAGCTTTTCCAGAAAATCAATTCCGCCCCAGGCCAGCTCTTCGCCTTCTGTTCTCATCGATTTCGGCTCCCAGCAGCCGACGGCCACGACTACTGCTTCATAATCTTCCTTCAACTCCTCTATATCGAGGTCTTCACCGAGCTCCTGATCGCAGTGAATTTCCACTCCGTCCATGTCATAAAAATGCTGCAGTTCCCGATCTAGCGTTTCCTTGGGCAGCCTATACTCAGGAATGCCATAGCGGAGCATACCGCCGGGTTTTTCCCTCTTCTCATAAATATCAGAGCCTATACCGGCCATTCTAAGAAAATAGGCGGTTCCCAGACCGGCCGGACCGGCACCTATTACAGCGACCTTATCACCTGTCAGCTCTTCACGCGGTTCGACATAATCATCGTAGTGCAATTCGGCCGAAGTCCGCTTGAAATCATTGATAGCCACCGCCTCTTCGTCTTCCTTTACATTGCGGCGGCAGTCATCCTCGCAGAAGCGAGGACAAACTCTGCCGATGCTCATGGGCAGAGGAATCCTCTGTTTTATTATTTCCAGCGCTCGATCAAATTCTCCTGCGCGTCCCGCCTGAACATATTCTTCAACTTTGGCATGAGCGGGACAGGCCATAGTGCAGGGAGCCTCACAATCACCTGAATGCTCGGAAAGAAGCAGATCAAGACAGGTTTTGCGCATATCTTTTACTTCTTCGGTGAAGGCTTCGATCTCCATATCATCGTGGATCTCACTCGTACAGGAAGGCTGCCATTCACCGTTTTCAACATCTTTTACCACACAGACAAAACAGGAAGTATTTTCGCTTATTTCATCATGATGGCAGAGTGTGGGGATTTCTATCCCCGCTTCCTCTGCTGCTTTCAATATAGTCTGGCCGGGCTCAACCTGATAGGTCTCGCCGTCGATTGTTAGATTAACTCTGGACATCAACTTTACCTCCCTTTCTTACCCTTGATATAGCATCTACTGGACAGACTTCGATACAGCTATTACAGCGGGTGCAGGCTTCATCGTCTATCTGAAATTCATCGTCAATAGCGTCAACCGGACAGCTTTCTATGCAGTTTTCGCATTCTATGCAGACATCCCTGTCGAGATAAATCTCGACCAGCTCATCGCACTCAAGCGCCGGACAGTGATCTTCTTCGACATGACTTTCATATTCGCTGCGGAAATATTTAAGGGTGGTCAGAACCGGGTTGGGAGCGGTCTGGCCCAGTCCACAGAGGGAACCGTCGATAATTTTGCGCCCCAGATCATCCAGATCCTGAATATCTTTCTCGGTGCCCTCGCCTTCTGTTATTCTCTCGAGCTTTTCCAGCATACGTTTGGTTCCAACCCGACAGAAAGTGCATTTGCCGCAGCTTTCTTCGGTGGTGAAGTCGAGGAAATAACGGGCCGTCTCGACCATACAGCGGCCTTCGCTGATGACGATTAAACCGCCGGACCCCATTATCGCTCCCAGCTCGGTCAATGAATCGTAATCGACCGGTGTATCGAAATGTTCGGCCGGAATACAGCCGCCGCTGGGGCCGCCTATCTGGACTGCTTTTACACTGCCTTCCTCGGCGCCTCCTATACCGTAAACAACATCGTGGATAGATATACCCATAGGCACCTCTACCAGGCCTGAATACTCCAGATCGCCGGCCAGAGCAAATAGTTTGGTGCCGGTGCTGTTCTCGGTTCCCACCTGAGAAAACTGTTCTCCTCCCTCGCGCACTATCAGAGGGACATTGGAAAAGGTCTCGACATTATTTATCAGGGTGGGACGGCCCTTAAATCCTTCATCGGTGGGATAGGGCGGGCGGTATCTGGGGTTTCCTCTTTTGCCCTCCAGCGAGTGAATCATCGCTGTCTCTTCACCACAGACAAAAGCTCCAGCCCCTTCTTTAACCGTAATCTCGACCTCCATCCCGTTTAAATTATTGAGCCCTCTTTCTTCGATCTGTTCGATGGCGATATTGAGACGCTTTACCGCCAGCGGATATTCGGCCCGGCAATAGATGAAAAGCTGATTGGCGCCGGTGGCATAGGCTCCGATGAGCATGCCTTCTAAAACCTGATGAGGAAGAGATTCCATCAAAGTTCTATCCATGAAAGCTCCTGGATCTCCCTCGTCAGCGTTACAGATCATCACCTTGTCCTCTTCGTCGCTGGAGGCGAGAAAGTCCCATTTCATTCCGGTGGGAAAACCGCCACCTCCCCGGCCGCGCAGGCCGGAGGTTTTAACCTCTTCTACTATTTCTTCCGGTTCCATCTCGAGGGCTTTTTTCAGGGCGGTAAATCCGGAATTCTCCTCGTATTCCTGAAAGGAAGTGGGATCTATATCACCGGCCAGTCCCAGCACGTACTGCTCTTCCCATTCCTCCCTTACAGATGGAGGTTCAAACCTGTTTTCCTCTTCCAGATTCAACATTTTTTCTATAAATTCTTCCTCAGGCTCTACATCCTCATAAAAAATGCTACCCTCATCGGTCTCAATCTCTACCAGAGGCTCAGCATAACAGTGACCGATACAGCCGACCTCTACTATCTCCTCGTCGGGAGCCACCTCTTCAATTTTTTCTTTGACTTCACTGGCACCTGCCGCTATACCGCAGGTGGCCATGCCAACCTTAATTCTCTGAATCATTTTCTGAAGCCTCCCTCTGACGATAATCTTCTATGATATCCAGTGTCTTTTCCCGGGTCAAGTTGCCGTATACTTTGCCATTGATGCTCATGACAGGCGCAAGACTGCAGCATCCCAGGCAGGCTACAGCTTCCAGAGTAAAGAGTTTTTCATCGTCAGTCTCATCGAGATCTATCCCCAGCTCATCGCTGAGCCAGCCCATCACCAGGGTCGATCCCTGTATGTGACAGGCGGTGCCGTCACAGACATGAATTTTATATTTGCCGGGTTCAACTCGTTTGAACTGGGTATAAAAACTCACCACTCCCTCGACTTCGACGGGAGCCATATCAAATTTTTCACTGATCTCCTCGATTGCTTCGTCGGAAATATAATCGTTCTCACGCTGTTCCTGCTGCAGGGCCTTGATGAGATTGGATTCATCGGTGGCCAGTTCAGCTAATTCAGCCAAAATTACCATCTCCTTTGTCGGATAGTGTTATTCTTCCTCATCTTCGACGAGGCCGTCATAAGGTATAATTTCTTTCAGTTCACCGTGTTCCTCCAAAACCTGTTCCACTTTTCCTTCTGCTTTGTTGAGTTCCTGCTGACAGTGCTGGATCAATTTCATACCGATCGTGAATTTTTCCACAGATTTTTCCAGGGATAACATCTCTCCTTCGAGCTCATTTACGATTTCCTCCAGCTTTTCCAGGGCGTCTTCGAATTTAAGGTCTTCAGACAGATCGAATTCACTTTCATAATCAATGGAAAGCTGTTCGGAATTTCCGGCTTCTGGTTCATTATTATTTTTTTTGTTATTCAATAATATCATCTTCCTCTCTAACTTTTGTAACTTCGCTTTCCAGGCTGCCCCCGGATAGAAGCGTTTCCAGCCTGTCTCCTTTTTCTACCCGGGAAGCTTCTGTGATCGGAGATCCATCTTCGGATCTGGTAATGCTGTATCCACGCGAAAGTATCTTCAAAGGACTTAAGTTGTCGAGCTGCCCTGCCAGTCCTGAGATCTGATCGCGGCGCTTCTGGAAATAATCACCCAGTTCCCGGGCAAATCTATGAGTCAGATTATCCATCTTCTGTTCTGCCGTCGAGAGCATTCTTTCCGGGTCCCGCCAGACAGGTCTCTTTTTGATGCTTTCCAGCCTGTTTTCTGCCTCTTTTAATTTTCTATCCAGAGCGGAGTTCATTCTCTCGCCCAGCCTCTCGAGACTACTGGAAAGCTCGATATAATCCTGCACTGCCAGTTCCGCTGCGGCAGAAGGGGTGGCTGCCCTGACATCAGCAGCGAAATCTGCTATGGTGAAATCAGTCTCATGGCCAACACCGCTAATGATGGGAATATCTGCCGCGGCGATTTTACGGGCCAGTTTCTCGCTGTTAAAGGACCAGAGATCCTCCAGAGATCCACCTCCCCGGCTTATGATGATCAAATCTATATCATCTCTATTCTCCAGAAAGTCAATTCCTCTGATCAGCTCAGCTTCAGAGCTTTCACCCTGAACATGAGCTGGAGCTATCAGCACGGAAACGGGACCGAACCTCCTTTTGAGCACAGTGAGGATATCCCTGATCGCCGCGCCGGTGGGAGATGTAACCAGGCCTATTTTGGCCGGCAGAAAAGGCAGTTCCTGTTTTCTTTCTTCAGCAAAAAGGCCTTCCTGCTCGAGTTTATTTTTCAATTCCAGATATTTCTGATATAATTCCCCGGCGCCCAGCTTCTCCAGTTTTCTGACGTACAGCTGATACTCACCCCGGGGCTCATAAACATCTACATAACCTGTGGCTTTGACCTGCTGACCATCCTCCGGCTCGAAATCGAGAGATTTATTGCTGCTTTCGAACATGACTGATTTCAAGCGGGAGCTGTCATCCTTCAGCGTAAAATACATATGTCCGGAGGTGTGATGGTGAAAATTGGACACCTCACCCTCGACAACCAGGTGAGAAAGAGTTTCGTCGAGGGTGAGCAGATTTTTGATATATGAAGTTACCTCTGAAACGGAGTATGCTTTAGACTCCATGATGCTCCCTGGCTTTAACGGTATTATGCATAAGCATGGCTATAGTCATCGGTCCTACGCCACCAGGTACAGGGGTGATAGGGCCGGCTTTTTCTTTAACTGCTTCGAAGTCGACATCACCGACCAGTTCGCCATCGACTCTGTTGATACCGACATCGATAACGCAGGCACCTTCTTTGACCATATCTTCAGTTACGAATTCCGGCCTGCCGACAGCGGCGACAAGAATATCGGCCGAGCTGGCTTTGCCGGCCAGGTCGTCAGTGCGCGAATGGCAGATAGTTATTGTGGCATTTTTCTCTATCAGCAGATGAGCCACCGGCTTACCCACGATGTTGCTTCGGCCCAAAATCACCGCATCTTTACCTTCGATATCTATACCCTGTCTCTCGATGAGCTCTATTATACCCTTCGGCGTGCAGGGATCAAACCTCAATTTGTCCTGCTGCCCGCTGAAAAGACGTCCGGTGTTTACAGGGTGGAATCCGTCAACATCTTTGGCAGGATCGATCGATTCTATGACCTTATGTTCGTCTATATGATCGGGCAGAGGCAGCTGGACCAGAATACCATCGACCTCATCATCGTTATTGAGATCATCGATCATACCCAGAAGTTCCTGTTCAGAAATATCATCCGATACTTCTTTCTTGTCTGAATAAATTCCTATCTCTTCAGCCGCTTTATCCTTCATGTTCACATAGGTCTGGGAGGCAGGATTATCTCCGACCAAAACAACCGAGATTCCAGGAACTCTGCCTTCCTCTTTTAATTCCTGTACTCTTCCTTTGAGCTCTTCTCTGATGTCGGCTGCGATCTGTTTGCCGTCGATAAGTTCTACATTTGACATATGAAATACCCCCTGTATATTTTTGATGATTTGGCCAAAAAAATATGGCTCTACAGAATCTTATAAGCAAATTTCTCTAATAAATCTCTTAAGCTGAGACCACAAATGATTAATGTCACTTAATTTAATTCTGGTTTTATGTGTTTATTCCTGCCGTAAAAAGCAAATGATTTAGGAGAATTTTCATAAACAGCTCTTGACAATCAGGGGATAATGGTTTAAAATTAAAATTGCGATAAAGAAAAGGGTTAATAAATTGCGTGCTGAAGTGGCGGAACTGGCAGACGCGCATGTTTCAGGGACATGTGGGCGTCAGCCCGTGTGGGTTCGAATCCCACCTTCAGCACCATTTTTTATTTATGATATGTCAACAAGGAGAGGGGTTTCCCTCTTTTTACCATTTTGGCTCAAGTTAAATTTACTAATGCCATTGAAAAAACCCGGGCCTGAGCCCGGGTTTATAATTTTGGATCTTCTCCAAAACCGTTGGTGAGATTTACGACAGATTCTTTTAAAGCGATAACTGCCCACCTCTTATTATAGAAGCTATAAGACGAAGTGAT
>CAYTDP010000008.1:0-48262 GCA_964436625.1 uncultured Halanaerobiaceae bacterium
ACAATGAAATTTTTTCTCTGCTTCATGATAGTGATCTTATACGATATCTATCAACCGATAACAAGAATTACCCAAAGTATAATTATTCTTACTATAATTTTCCGGATGTTCAGAAAAAACCTCTCTGGCCGGAAATTTTATCGGAAAATTTCCCGAAAAAATTTAGGGTAAACCACTTAACATACAATTCTTCCGACAGAGGGTATAATAGACCCAGAAATCATACCCCTCAGGGGTACTTGAAAAGTCCGATTAGGGAGGGTTCAATTAAATGCAATATCTCTACGTAATTATGGCAGCTTTGCTTTTTATATCTTTTCTGTTCGATCGCGAAAAAACCTGGAAATCTCTTAAGCGCGGAAAAAACAAGCTGGTAAAAATTCTACCCGGGTACCTTAAGCTGCTTGTGCTGCTTTCGCTGGTGCTTTTCTTTTCTGAAGATCTGATTGTTCAATATCTGGGCACTGAAAATGTACTGCTGGGCAGCTTTATCGGTCTGATTCTGGGATCTATAACCATGATGCCTGGTTTTATAGCCTATCCTCTGGCGGGCATACTTCTCAGTCAGGGAGTTAGCTTTATGGTTATAGCTTCATTTATCATCCCGTTGAAAATGGTCGGGGTTTTGACCTATCCTCTTGAGAAGGAATATATGGGCATTAAAGCTACGGTTTATAGAAACACAGCCAGTCTGGTGATAGCGGCTATTTTAACACTTTTGATCGGACTTTATTATGGCGAGGTGATTATATAATGAAAAAAGGAAAGAACAAAGATCATAAGCTTGATTATGCTGTTTTTAGCGGTTTTATGCTGTTTTTAGGCATTTCCTGGCTTTTGAGATTCGGTCCAGGAGTGGCAATGGGAGAAAACTTTCTCATATTTGCCCGCGATATGGTGCTGATTTTGCCTCCGGCCTTTGTAATTATCGGACTGTTCGAAATCTGGGTGGATAGAGAAACCATAGAAAAACATTTTGGGTCATCTTCCGGTTTCAAACGCCATATTTACGCTATTCTGCTGGCTGCCACGACAGTAGGAGGAACTTTTGTAGCTTTCCCCGCAGCCAACTCACTTTATCATAAGGGGGCTGATTACAGCTCTATTTTCACATATATAACTTCAGCTTCCCTGGTTATGATTCCCATGAGCATCATGGAAGCTTCCATTATCGGCCTGGAATTCACCGCCCTTAGGATAGGTCTTTCTCTGCCGCTGGTAATACTGAGCTCGATAATTTTAAATGAATTTTTCAGCCGGGGCAGTTATGAACTTCCAGCCAATGTATAAGGTGATTGGTTACTTTTCAGAAATATCTATTAAATTGCCACCGAGTTTATGAGCCGTTTCCCTGCTGCAGGTGGAAAAAATCACCTGATCGTCTAGGGCAATTTTCTGAATTACTTCGACAGCATTTTCCTGGCGCCTATCATCCAGGTTGACCAGACAATCGTCCAGAACTAAAAAACCATCTTTATCTGCAAAGAGATTATCAAAAAGGGCAAATCTCAAAGCCAGAGCTGCGGCATCAAATGTGCCGTAGGAAAGCAATCTTTGAACAGCGGGAATTTCTCGGCGGCCTTCAGCCTGCCTGAGCAATATCTCAAATTCATCATCTATATTTCCCATCTTATAGTTTCCATCCGTAAGCCTAAAAAGATGGCTGCTGAAAGAATCGACCAGCGGGCTGAAGGACTGTTCATCTATCTCTTCCAGCTTTTTTTCGACTATCTTTTTGATTTTTCTATACCTGTGTGCTTTTTCAACCACCCGTTCAAACATTTCTTCTTTTTCCTGCTTGATATTTTTAAGCTCCGCGATCGACTCTTCCGGCAGATTTTCCCTGACGGAGAATAATCGCTGTTCTTTTTTTCTGATCTTATCTCCCAGCTGCTCATGCCTTTGTCGCAGCGAATTCAGCCTATCTTTAAAGTCCTGAGCATCATCAAATTCTTCGGGGAGTTCGCAAAGCTGAGCAAGTTCTTTCTGAAGCTTCTCTATATCTGTTCGCAAACTGTTTTTTTCTTCCTCGAGCTTATCCAGGCTCTCGTATTCCTGCTGCCATTCTTCTATTTTATCACCGGCGGCCGCTATCTCAGATTCTATCTTTCCTTTTCTGGCAGTCAGATTTTCAATTTCTTCGTTGATCTCTTCCAGCTCCCGGGCAAATTCCAGCTCCTCCAGACTTTTCAGCCTTTCCTCTATTTCGGCAAAATCTTCTTCTCCGAGCAGATCACTGACTCTTTCTCTCCTGGTGGCTATACCATTTTTTATCTCTCTTGCTTTTTGCAATTTTTCACGAGCCGCTTCCAGGTCTTCAGCTCCGATGTCCTCCAGCAGCTCGGCAAACTTTTCTTTATTCAGTTCATACTTCTTTTTAAGACCGGTGAAATTCAATTCGGCTGATTCCACCTCTATCTCCTCATGCTCGGTCTCTATTCTGGCAAATCCCTCAGCCTCAACTTCATCACCGACTTCTGCTTCGATATCTTCCTCCACACCTGACTTGATGGTTATTTCTTCAGAATCTGAACGGATGATTTTGATCCGGAACCTGCTTCCCTTCAGGCTGGCCCTGGCCTCCCTCAGATTGTCCCGATACTCACTCAGCTTTTTTATTTTATCTTCATTGACGCTCTCCAGATCTTCTTTTTGTAACTTAAGCTCTTTTATTTCATTTTTTAATTTTTTCACCGTCTTAAATTTCTCCTGCAGAGATTTCCTCTCTTTATGCTTTTCCGCCCGAATTTTTTCAGCTTTTAATTCATCAATTTTCTTTTTCATTTCTTTCAGCTCATTTTTTCTTTCAGACCGGGTGCTTTTCACTTCCGGCCATTTTTTAAGAACATCTTCGAGCCTTTTAATCTTTTCTTTTTTACCCTCTAAATCATGCTCAATCTGCTGTCTTTTGTTGATTTCCTCTTCTTTTTCTGCCAGTTCATCCCGGGCTTTTTTAACTTTTTTCCTTTCATTTTCAAGTTTTTCTATCTCAGATTTAAGACTGCGATATTCTTTTTCCACTGATTCCGCCTCGTTGATCTTTATTCTGAGGTTTTCCTTCTCGATATATTTATCATATATTTTGCCTCTGGCCTGCTTGTAAGGATTATTCACACCTCTATCAGGGTTGGAAGGGCAGCTGCCCTGCAGGTCCCATTTTCTGGTCAGCTTACGATATTCTTCATTAAGATGACTGCGAAATTTTTCCGCCGATACGTTACCCAACCTCATCACGGCTTTGCGCAAAAAATTGCTGATAGTATCCTTCAAATTTTGAAACTCGTCTTCATCAGTGATCTTTTCCAGAAGATCTCTGACCTCTTCCTGGCGGGTGAAGACAAGATTTTCATAGGTGCTTTTGCCATAGGGAAGAAGTTTTTGCCTTTCACTTTTAATTCCCTCGTAGGAAATTCGCGAACCATCGGGCAGTTTCAGATACCCAGCCGGATTTTCATTGCTCCACTTTTTATATATCTCGTAAATTTTTTGTTTTGTCTGCAGCTGCAGACCGGCTTCGGCATAGTTGCCTCTGGGGTGAGGAAAAAATCGGTCCCTAAATCCTTTACCCTGCAGTCCCGATCTATTATATTTTAATTTTGGTTCGATAAATAATGAGGCGTGTATGGCTTTGATAATAGTGCTTTTGCCGGCCTCATTGGGACCATATAATACGTTCAAACCGTCATCAAATTCGACCTCTACATCGCTTAACCCGGCAAAAACATCTATGCTGAGTTCTTTAATCTTCATTGTTTTACCTCCTGCAGAAGTTCATAGGCCAGTTCCAGCGCCCTCTCATCATCGATTAGCTCCTCCAGAACTTGATAGGGAAAAGAACCTTCCGGAAATTCTTCGGCTATTTTATCTCTGTTAAGCTGGAGGTTCAGATCATCATCAAGTATCTGCAGATGGAAAACTGAGTCACGAAATTTGCGGTAATATTCCTGTTTCTTCTTATATGCAGCTTCCGGTATTCTGCCGAAAATTTTAATCCTCATAACAGTTTTTTCAGCTTTTTCCTTCTGACGAACTTCCTGCAGCAGGCAGGCGAAATCATCTTCGCTGTTTACCTCCCGTGCGATATCTAAAAACCTGTATTCTCCCGTTTTAACCGGTATAGCTTTCGTGCTTCCGTCCTTCTCAAGTTCTATATACCAGGCCTGTCCCTCATGACTGCAGTCCAATCCATCTGGTTCCGGAGTTCCGCAGTTAAATATATATTCATTTTGAATATTTTCATCGACATTTTTAGGCAACGGTATATGCGTATGGCCGAGAAGCCAGAGATCAATATTCAGCTTTCTGAGTTCCTCGCTTCTCATGCTAAAATAGCTGTCGGTCATGTCCGGAGAAATACCCTGCAAAGCGCCATGGGCAACCCCCAGTTTAAATCTGTCATCTTTTATATCCTCTTTTTTTATCCAATCCAGATTGTTTTCCCGCGAAGTTCTATCATCACAGGGAGCAGGATAGATTGTAGCTTTGAGATCAAATCTGTTCAGCTCATAAGGTTTTGTTTTGTCCAGTAAGACTACATCGGCCGGAGCTTTACGTTGGAAGTTATCCCACAAATCAACTCCTGCGAAATCATGATTACCCGGAAGTACGACCACCAGATCTCCAGAAAATTCACTTAAAATATTTATTGCTTCGAGCAGATCCCCCTCGAGTATGGTCACCTTATCGAACAGGTCCCCGGCTATCACGAGCAAATTACATTCACGCCGACAGGCTTCATTGACAACATTTTTCAGCGACCGAAAGCGAGCCTGTTCTAGCTGGCGGGCGGTATCTTCAGGATAACTGGAAAATTTTCTGCCCAGATGCACGTCCCCGGTCAGCATAATTTTTAGTGTCAAACGACATCCCTCCCGTCCATTTAAAAACTTTTGCTTTTATTCAATCATATTCGTCGATTTGTCCAGTTTGTGCAGTCGATTTGTTTATTATTTCTTTAACTGGATTGGTATTTCCTGCAAAATAGCAAAAATCGGAGGTGATAAAAATCTTCACATCACCTCCGACCGATTTGGATCTATCTAAACTGTTTTTTATTATTATCTTTCATCTGCGGGAGTGCCGCTGACTCTCTGTTCGTCTACAACTGGAGAACCGATAGGAAAAACTTCTTTATCGAAGGTCGCATTAATAACTTCCGCTGCTGATGTATACCAGGCAATCGATGCACAGATTATCCCCAGATAACCTCCCATACGGCCAAAAGCCGGTGAAATAAAGTCTCCCAGCGCCAGCAGAGCAAAGGTAACCCAGAGGGTCAAAAATATAAGCCAGACAGCTTTGTTCAAAGAGAAACTGGCCACCCACATGTAAAAAGTGAATATCGCCCAGGCGGTCAGCACAAGTCCCATCGACATCAAGTGAGCATCGCCCAGCTCGAGCCAGCCCAAAAACAGAGAGTATTCCAACAGAGCATAAAACATCCACCAGGCGCCAAAAGAAGTGAATGCTGTAGCACCAAATGTGTTTCCGGTTTTAAATTCCCACATGCCGGCCATAAATTGTGCCAGACCGCCATAAAATAGTGCCAGAGGCGCCACTATTGCAGCTCCCTCAGCCGGCATTATTCCGGCATTATAAAAGCTCAATACAAAAGTTGTCAGTGCGAATCCTCCCAGGCCCAGAGGAGCGGGGTCAGCTGTTTCAGTACTCATAAAAATTTAACCTCCAGTGTAAAGCCTTTATTGTGAATATGATAATTTTCACAATCAATTCTATCATATTTAAAACAAATTTACAAATCAACCGACCTCAAATCACAGCTGCTTTTTGCGCGCCTCCGGATCGAATTCAGCCTCCCGATTAGGGCAATTTTCGCGCGCACAGAGACGGCAGTTGTTATAATCCTTTTCATCGGCAAAGCGGATCCCGGATACCGATTTATTCGGTTTCATCAACATCGAATCGGTGAGCTCAACTCCAATTTTTTTATAGACATCCCCCAGCAAATTAAAAAGACTTTTCTGCTGAGCTATAGGCCAATCCTCAAGAGAGCCGGGATTCATTCTGGACATCGAACCGGGATTAAAATTGTTTTTTATATGTTCTTCCAGTTTCTCTCTGGCATCGGCCAGAAATATCTCTTTAATATCATCTGTCATATAATCATCCATCATGTCTTCAAAATGTTCAGCCCAATCATCCAGCTCGCGACCGCAGGTCGCCACAAAAGGAAAAACCCTGCCCACATCTTTAAGATTTTCACTCAAAATCCTGCTCTCAAACTTTATGCCTTCAATCTGCACTTCATCATTAACAATTTCTTCTATAAAAGCAACCTTATAGATCGCTTTAGGCCGGGCAATCTCGATAGCTTCTTCAGCCAGCTGCAAAAATCTATGTTTCCAGTCCTCCCTTTCTGAAAACTTACTTATATTAAAAAGCTCTTCAGGTGTACTTTTCGTTTTTATTTCATCCAGCAGGATTTCTTTCATCAACTCTCCCCCTATGCTGTTTCCTCCATTCCGAAGAAATTTCAAGATGAATCGACTTCAAATTTAATCAAATTTTGCTTCAAAATTCTCTTTATTCCTCGCATCAAAACAGAGCTTAATCTCCTCTTCTGTATTGCGCTCTTTGGATATATTCGGCAGGTCATCTCTTCCGTAAAATTTAGCGGTGGATGTTTCAATATTTTCCTGAAAATCCATCGAAATAAAATCGCACTCCACAAATATTTTATAGATGCCGTAAAAAGAAAGGGTTTCTTCGTCTTTAGTTCCCCTGTCAAACACACCGATAATTCGCCGAGGATTTATTTCGACTCCCGCTTCTTCGCGGGCTTCTTTTATTAGATTTTCCTTAAGAGACCACTCTATATCGGCCCAGCCTCCGGGCAGCGACCACCGATCATTTATTTTTTCTTTGACCATCAAAATATCTCCCTTCCGGAAAATAGCTGCTCTTACGTCAACCCGGGGGGTGGGATACCCTATCTCGCTTTCCAGCAGATCTTCGGCTTTTTCTTTTTCTAAACTGCTGTACTCGTGCAAAATTTCGGCACCTATCTTTTGAATCTCTTTAAATCTTTCTCTGTCATATTTGTTTTCAGAATAAGTCAGTCCGGCCTGAGCTATAGTCTGCAGCCGCCGGGCGTAGCTAAGCCACCCTGGAGCTTTCTTCCGATCTTCTCCTTCTCCTGAATCCTCCAAAATTCATGCCCCCCTTCTTTATTTCTGAGGCTGGCAGGACTTGCAGTCCTGAAATTAGTTGAGCAGGCTGAGTAAAATGGTAAAATAATGAGATATGCTGCCGCCCAGAACAAAAATATGCCAGATAGCATGATTGTATTTCAGATCTTTTTTGACATAAAATAATACACCTACTGTGTAAAAAAGCCCGCCCAGGACCAGAAAAATAAGGCTGGTGGTTCCCAATGCCACCAGCAGCGATCTCAGCACAAAAATGCTCAACCACCCCATGACTAGATAAAGGAAAAAAGATACTTTTTCCAGCCTATCAAACCAGAAAACATTTATAATAATTCCCACCAGAGCCAAAATCCAGATGATAATAAAAATGGTCCAGCCGGTTCTATTCCGCAAAAACAAAATGGTTATGGGGGTGTAGGTTCCCGCTATCAGCAGATATATAGCAGAATGGTCTATTATCTTGAGAATGTATTTCGCTTTCCCCCGGGGAAAACTATGATAAAGGGTTGAAGCCAGATAAAGAATAACCAGAGTAGCCCCATAAATACTGCTGGCCACTATATGCCGCCTGCCGCCGTATAGCTGGGCTACAACGATCAAAACGGCCAGAGCAGTAAGGGACATACCCAGCCCTACTCCATGCAGGACAGCATTAGCTATCTCTTCGTGATCATAATCTCCTTTCTCAGTCATTTTTTCCACCTCATATGTTACTTCTTGATCCTTCCAGGCACATCCTCCTTTAATGCTAAAAACCAAACCCCCGCCCCATTTTTGCGCAAATAAGGCAGGGATTTTTAAATTATCTGCATTCATTTAATTTATAAAGTTCTCAATCCAGGATCTTTATGCTGGTTTTATCCGCCATTTTTAGCATAACTATCCCGGGCCGTATAATCAGTATGCAGAAGCTCATGGGCCCTGCTGCTGCCGGCCTCCTTCAGATATTCACTGTAAAGCTTCTGCACCTGAGGATTCTCATGCGATTTCCGCCTATCTTTTTCTCTGTCTATTTCGTATAAAGCTTTCATTCTCTTTTCCAGAGTCTCACTTTCTCTTGAAATCGGCTGACCGCCTCCACCTATACATCCGCCCGGACAGCTCATAAATTCGACAAAATGATATTCTCGGCCGTTTTTGATCGCTTCCAGTACCTCCCGGGCATTACTCAAACCATGAGAGACCGCTATATTTACCTCCGTTCCATTCAATTCCAGCGAGGCTTCTTTTATACCCTCGGATAGTCCCCGGGCCGGGGAAAAATCCAGCTCCGGCAGCTCCTGTTCTGTAATTAGTTCATAGGCTGTTCTTAAAGCTGCTTCCATCACGCCACCAGTCGTGCCAAATATAGCAGCAGCTCCGGTGGAACTGCCCATCAGCTTGTCATAATCGCCTTCCGGCAGATTCCAGAGATGAATACCCTGCTGTTTGATCATCTGGGCGAATTCTCTCGTGGTCAATACATAATCAACATCATCTTCCATTTCCGGCCTGTCAGCTTCATACTTTTTTGCTGTGCAGGGCATTATGGAAACTACGGTCAGTTCATCTGGATCAAGATTTTCTTTTTCCAGGTAATATGAGTTGGCCAGGGCTCCAAACATCTGCTGAGGTGATTTGCAGCTGGAAACATTATCGAGGAATTCAGGATAGAAGGCCTCGATAAATTTAATCCAGCCCGGACTGCAGGAGGTGAAAAGCGGCAGTTCCCCGCCAGATTCAAATCTTTCGATAAACTCAGTGCCCTCTTCCATTATGGTTAAATCAGCGGTAAACTGGGTGTCAAAAACCCCATCAAATCCCATACTTCTCAGAGCCGAAACCATCTTACCGGTGGCAATGGTTCCCGGGGGTTGAGCAAACTCCTCTGCCAGCGCTACCCTAACAGCCGGAGCAGTCTGTACAATTACATGCTGATCGGAATCATTTAAAGCCTGCCACACCTCATTGATGTATTCTTTTTCGGCGATAGCTCCAGTCGGACAGGCCACCGCACACTGCCCACACATTACACAGGGACTGCTGGCCAGATCCTCAAAATAAGCCGGACCTATTTTTGTCTCAAATCCGCGGCCTTCAGCTGCCAGCACATTGACTGTTTGCGTATCACTGCATATATTCTCACAGCGCCGGCAATTTATGCATTTATCGGGCACGCGTCTTAAAGCAGGAGATGATTCATCCACGGGCTGTTCTGTTTTTTCACCGGAAAATCTAACATCCCTGATACCCATCTCCTCTGTTATCTGACGAAGTTCGCAGCTCCCATTTTTCACACAGCTGGGACATTCACTTTCGTGATTGGATAAAAGAAATTCAAGATTCATGATTCGAGTCTGTCTGACGCGATCATTCTTAGTCTCGATGCGCATACCTTCTTCCAGAGGAGTATTGCAGGAGGTTATTAATTCGCCGCTGTCAACATTTTCTACCAGACAAACCCTGCAGGCTCCGCTTTCGTAGACTCCCTCCATATAACAGAGATTGGGCACTTCTTTATTGATAGATTTGAGAAACTCTAATACAGTTTTATCTTCGGCAGCGGTATATTCTTCTCCATCAACGCTAATTTTTAAACCCTGCTTTTGTTCTATATCTTCAGAATTAATCTCTTTATCAGCCATGCTCTCCCTCCTCACAGCTTTTTCTTAAACATCACAGCGCAGGCAGCGGGAAGCCTCTTCCCGGGCCTGATCTTCAGAATATCCTTTTTCAACTTCCTTAAATCCCTGCAGGCGCTCCGAAAGAAGTATTTCTGGCATCTTAACTCTGGGTTTTTCCTCTTCTATTATCGGTTCTGTCAGTTCTCTTTCCACTTCGCTTTCGGGAACTACCTTTCCATCTCCTCCCAGGTATTGATCTATTTCGCGCGCTACCTCTTTACCCTGCTGCACGCATTCGACCACAGTCGAAGGCCCTTTTACGCAGTCACCGCCGGCAAATATCCAGTCGATGCTGGTGCTGAGATCTTCATCGACATCGATCAATCCATTTTCGTTCAGCTCTACCAGTGTTTCACCGTTATTGAAATTATCCTCGACAGTTTGACCGATAGCCACGACGACTATATCGGATTCGAGTTCAAATTTGCTCTCCTCATCGGGAATGGGCCGACGACGCCCGCTCTGATCGAATTCACCTTCTTTCATTTCGACACATTCGACAGCTTTGACCTCCACATCTTCTCTGATAATCTTCACCGGACTCACCTGAGTGTACATATTGACCTTTTCATATTTAGCCTTCTCAACCTCTTCGGTATTGGCGGGCATCTCCTCTTCCCGGCGCCGATAGACTATATTGACTTCTTCAGCTCCCAGCCGCACGGCATTGCGGGCAACATCTATAGCTGAGTTTCCTCCTCCGATCACAGATATTTTCTTATTTTTCATGTCAACTCTGTTAGGATTAATATTGATATCCTCGAGAAGATCTAATGCATTATGAACTCCACTAATTTCTTCACCTTTAATATTGAGCTGATAATCTTCATGAGCTCCAACCGCGAGGTGTACGGCTTTATAACCCTGACGTCTCAATTCGTCCAGAGTGACATCCTGGCCGACTTCTGTTTCGAGCTCCAGCTCAACCCCCATGGTGGTTAAAACGGTTATCTCTTCGTTTAATTTCTCCTGAGGAAGCCTGTATTCAGGGATTCCCTGAACCAGCAGACCACCAGCAACCGAATCCTCTTCGAATATCGTCACCTGATATCCCTTTCTGCGCAGATAAAAAGCTGAAGTTAGCCCGGCCGGACCTGAGCCAACGACTGCGATTCTTTCGTTCTTCTCCTCTTCAATCTGAGGTATGGGATAACCCCCCTCCATTTTTGGCACCACATCACTGATAAAACGTTTAAGCTCTCTTATGGCCAGTCCTTCATCCAGTGACCTGCGGTTACAGGAGGGTTCGCAGAGATTGTAACAGACCCGACCGCAGATGAGAACCAGAGGATTTTCCCGTTGAATTTCCTTATATGCCTGTTTGTATTCTCCTCTCCTGATGAGATCGATATATTTGGGCACGTCCACGTTGGCCGGACAGGAATTCTGGCAGGGAGAATTGAAAAGCGGTGCACATCGAGAAGCTTCGCAGTAATCATTTTCTATATGATCGAGATATTCGTCTTCAAAATAGCGGGCGGTGCTGACCACCGGATTGGGCGCGGTCTGTCCCAGTCCGCAGAAAGAGGAATCCTGGACTTTTTCTCCCATATCAAGAAGCATCTCGTAATCCTCATGGTCAGCTTCCCCCTCAGTTATACGGTTCAATGTTTCCAGCATACGAGTTGTTCCAATTCGGCAGGGGGTGCATTTGCCGCAGGATTCATCCTTGCAGAAATCGATAAAATATTTCGCCAGGTCGACCATGCAATCCTGTTCATCCATGACTATCAATCCGCCGGATCCCATTATCGTCCCGAGCTCCTGAAGCGAATCATAATCTATGGGCACATTGAGATGTTCGACCGGTATACAGCCGCCGGAAGGCCCTCCAGTCTGAGCTGCTTTAAAGCTGCCGCCGTCAATTAAACCGTCTCCTATATCAAAAACGATCTCTCCCAGAGAAGTGCCCATTGGTATCTCTACCAGTCCGTTATTTTTTATCTTTCCGGCCAGGGCAAATACTTTTGTGCCCGGACTATCTTCTGTACCTATATCTCTAAACCATTCATGCCCGTTGGCGATGATAGCAGGAACATTGACCAGCGTCTCGACATTATTAATTACGGTGGGATCGTCCTTAAAACCTTCCTCGGGTGGGAAAGGGGGTCTGGGCCGAGGCTCACCGCGCTGCCCTTCAAGAGAGGCAAGCAAAGCGGTCTCCTCCCCACAGACAAAAGCTCCGGCTCCAAGTCGAATCTCCAGTTTAAAATCAAAACCCGAACCCATTATATCCTTGCCCAGAAGACCCAATTCTTCAGCCTGAGAAATAGCCTTTTTAAGTCTTTCGATAGCCAGAGGATACTCAGCCCGACAGTAAACATAACCATGATTGGCTCCGATCGCATATCCGGCTATAGTCATGCCCTCTATAAGCCTGTGAGGATCTCCCTCGAGTATGCTTCTGTCCATAAATGCTCCGGGATCTCCTTCATCCGCATTACAAACGAGATATTTATCTTCACTTTCATTATCACGGGCAAATTTCCATTTTAAGCCGGTCGGGAAACCTCCTCCTCCGCGGCCGCGGAGTTTGGCGTCTTCGATCTCATCTATTATCCCTTCCGGCTTCATCTTCTTCAGGGCTTTGGCCAGACCTTTGTAGGAACCATGACTGATAGCAGCTCTGATGCTTTCCGGATCTATAACTCCGCAGTTTTTCAGAACTATTCTCTCCTGCGGCTCAAAAAAATCAGAATCAAACGGAACGCGCCAGCGGTTTATGATGTTACCGGAAACAATATGCTGCTCAACCAGCTCTTCCACCTTTTCGGCAGTTATATCCTCATAAAGTATCCTGACATCTCCCTGTCTTATCTCTACCAGAGGCTCTCCCACACAATAGCCCATGCAGCCGGTTTGCGCCAGCTCAATATCTTTGATGTTTTTTCTTTCGATTTCATTTTCAAGAGCTGTGATAGTATTCTCCGCACCTGCTGCAATACCACATGTACCCATCCCAACAACAATTACCGTATCAGCGCTCTTCTTTCGCTCGCTGTGAAATTCATTTTTGATTTTATCAAGATCATTCCGATTTTTAACCATATCCATCATTTCCATAATATCTTCTCACACCTCCTCCAGTTCGGCTTTTTTGCAATAACGGTCGATGATATTGACTGCTTTTTCCGGATTGAGCATGCCATGAGCATTACCGTTGACCGTCATGACGGGTGCCAATCCGCAGGCTCCCAAACAGCGAACTACCTCCAGGGAAACAAGTCCGTCTTCAGTCGTCTCTCCGGGGTCAATCTCATATTCCTCGCTGATTCTGTCAATTATCTCTTCAGCTCCCTTAACATAGCACGCTGTACCCTTGCAGATAGAAACCTCGAACTGGCCCCGCGGCTGATCAGTAAAATAAGTGTAAAAAGAAATTACACTTTTGACCCTGGAAGGGCTTATTTCCAGGCTGCGGGCAATTCTTTCCTGAGCCCTTTCGGGAATGTAACCTATAAGATTCTGAGTTTCATGCATAATCTCGATAAGAGCTTCCCGCTGAGCATCATTGCGCTTGACTATATCCTCGAGTTCAGGCTCAACTCTGTGCCAGTTGATCTCTTCATTTGCCGACATCGAATCACTCCCCCATTTTGTTATGAAAAAATTCACATGTTTTTGCAAAAAAAATGCTGATTTTTACCATTGAAAGGGTAAAATTAACAATATAAAAAGAAGATGAATGATAAATCAGGGTCCTAGTACAATTTTTAGCCTGTAAAAGAACTATTTGCGTTCGATTAATCATGATTGACCTATTTCTTATGTAAATTATATAACATTTAATAGTTTCTTGCAAACTCTTTATATTGATTTATTTGTCAAAGTTGCTTTTTCAACTAAAATTAAAACTATTTTAGTAATGGTGATTTATCTCCTGTAATCTGATAGATAAAAGAATCTTCTCCAGAATAATTGATGAAATTGCCATATATACTGGATTATCAATCAGGACAGATTAAAAATTCAGCCAGCAGCAAACCCTATGATGTTTCTTTTAGGTCTGCTCTGGCTGAAGCTTAAGAATCACCAGTCTATTTCCAAAACCTCATCTAATTTCACCATCTTAAACATTTTCCTGACGTAATCCGTATCCACATTCTTTATTCTCAGCTCACAATCTCTATCTGTCAGTTTTCTATTTAAAAGCAAAATCTTCCCCATCCCGATGCTGTCGATCATCTCTACACCAGAAAAATCGAGAACAACCTCCTCAAATTCTTTCTCCATCAATCTCGCTGTAATTTCATCCATCTCATCAGCATTGGTCAGATCGAGTTTATCATCAATGTTTACTATAGCTTGATCCTCCTGATAATTTAAATCCATAATGATTTTCCTCCAATAAATTTAAAATAAACCGGAAAAAGATCAGGTGAAAACGGCAGTGATCGCATTCCCTTTTTCATTGAACTCGAGTTCGTCAGCCACCTGATTTATCAAATTTAATCCTCTGCCTTTCTCTTCCAGTACGGGCATGTTTTTCATGTCAGCCTGCCGCCAGTCGAAGCCATCTCCAGGATCTTTAACAGATATTTCGACTCTGCCCGTGTGAACACGGACCTGAACCCTGACCACTTCCTCAGGAGAGCTGCAGCCGTGTTCCAAAGCATTGGCCAGCATCTCCCTGACGGCCAGCTCCAGCCTGAAGTTGAGATCCTCAACACCGTGATCTACCTCGACCAAAATATCTATTATCTCCTCGACCGTGTCAGCAACTAACTCCGCTTTACAGGCCATGGTCAGATCAGTCTCTATCACTTTTTCAGCAGACATTATTCTCTCCTTCCACTCTGCTCGTGATCAGTGTACTGCACCAGCTCCCTTTACTCATTTATATCAAACTGAGAGATCAGCTGTTTGAGATGACGGGCCATATTTTCCAGTTCATCTGCCGAAGCCGCCATCTCTTCCACTGATGCGCTCTGTTCTTCTGTCAGTGCGGAAACTTCTTCAGCCCCAGCAGCGGTGTTCTCCATCGATTTGGCAGCTGTATCTATTGATTCATTTACCTCAGCCAGCGAAGCTTCCATGTCTTCAACAAAACTTTTAACTTCTTTAACCTGCTCGCTGGTTTTACGTGAGAATTCGACAATCCTATCCAGAGAATCGCCCGCATCCTTGATGATTTCAATCTGCTTCTGCACCTCTTCATAATTTGTATCCATAGAGTTCACAGTGGCTTCCGTTTCTGATTGAATGTCTTCAATGAGACTGGTTATATCTCCAGCAGCCTGCGACGATTCTTCTGCCAGCTCTCTGATCTCTTCGGCTACCACAGAAAAGCCCCGGCCGGACTCTCCAGCTCTTGCTGCTTCTATGGCAGCATTCAAAGCCAGCAGATTGGTCTGAGAGGCAATACCTTCTATGAGTTCTACCATATCACCTATTTCTTCAGATCTCTTACCAAGTTTTTCAATGGCGTCCGTGGCAAATTCGACTGTTTCATTAACCACATCCAGCTGCTCTATGGCTTTATCGATAGAATTATAACCATCAGCTGCTTTTTCTTCCGAGTTTTCAGCTATATTCATGGTTTTACTGACAGTATCCCTGAGCTGTTCCGCCCCTTCTTTCTGGTTTCCTGCATGCTGCTGAAGTAAATCCAGTTCATCGCTTATCTCCTGACTTTCCTCGGCTACCTCTGTAACTGTCCGGGCAATCTCTTCAGCGCTCTGACCTGTTTCATCCGAAGCAGTACTCAGTTCTTCCGAGGCATTGACCACGGAATCAGCACTATCATCTATGCTTCTGACCAGACTTCTCAGAGTAGATATCATTTCGTTAAAAGAATCCTTCAAATCTCCTATCTCATCAGTCTTGCTGCTGGTAACCTTGCTGGTCAGATCACCTTCGGCCACCTTTTCAGCCTGTTCGCTCAATCTCTGCAGCGGACCAACTGTGGTTCTTGTCAGGCCGAGGGCAATTATTCCGGCCAGAACAACTGACACCACGATGGATCCCATGGAAACCATATCTGCCCGGGAGGCCGCAGCTCTTCTTTCATCCTGCAGGCTTGCAATTTCCTCTTCGGTCAGATCGATAATTTCTCCTAAATACCCGCGCACTTCTTCCAGCGCCGGAACTGCTTCTTCCCGGAAAAGTTCTCGTGCTTCCTCTTCCTGGCCTGCTTCATGAAGCTCCACAACCTCCATCCCGGCAGCATGAAGCTGGATGTGGGGCTCTTCCAGGGCCTCATATTCCTCAGCATAATAATCATCAGGTGTTATGTCATAATACCACTGGCCCAGATTGCATTCAGTATGGTCTCCTAAATCAGGCGCTTCTCCCGTTGTTAGCATATCATATACGCTTATTGCCCACATGTGATGATCGATCTCCAGATTCAAGAGATGCTGCTGAAAATCCTGCATCTCATTGACTTCTGCCTCCATATCGGATACCCTCTGATTGTAAACCTCATTCAACCAGTTAGCTGCTATGAACACAATTATTATAAGCAAAAAAGCCAGAATAAATTTTAGAAATAATGAACTCTTAATTTTTTTAATCAATATAACTCACCCTTTTTTTGGCGCCCGGCTTCAAGCCAGAATTATTATTAACATATCCCGGGCCCTTAAAATGACCTGTTTATAATCTATGTTTTTTCGACCTCTACCAGCTCATCGAGATGGACCATCTCAAAAACTTCCCGAACATATTCAGAATCAATATTGGTGATTTTCAAACTTCCCTCTTCTTCTTTCAGTATTTTCTGGAAGAGCAGGATTTTGCCGATTCCGGAACTGTCGATTCTTCTAACTCTCCCAAAATCAATAACTATATTCTTGTGTCCTTTTTCCACCAGCTCGGTGAATTCTTCTTTGAGGTCTCCAGCGGTGGTTAAATCCAGATCTTCACAGGGTACAAGTCGGGCAAAATCTTCTTCTATTTCAACTTCAATATCCATTAGTAATCAACCTCCCGATTTCTTTGGTGGGAAATAATCACACTTTCAACTTTTCCCTTTCAGTCCAGGGCCTTTAGAGCCGAATCAAGATCATCATAAACCTCAATTATTTCATCCAATCTGGTCAGTTCGGCAACCCTTTTGACTTTATCATTCAAATCGGCTATAACCAGTTTGCCGTTATTTTCCCGCATATACTTGAAGATAGAGATAACATAACCTACCCCGGAACTATCAAGATAAGGGACGTTTTCCAAATCTATAACCAGCTTCTCAATCTCCTGATTGCGCAGTTTTCTTTTTGTCTCCTCTTTGAGAGGATTGGAATTTTCAAAAACAATTTCATCTTCGGGCTTAACAACACCCACGTCCCCTTCAATTTTCAAATTGATAATATCTTCTTGGCTCATATTATTTCGCCTCCGATTATAATTTTTATTTTTCTTTTAACTGGTCCTCAAAACGAGCAAGTTTGGATTCCAGCGCCCGAGCCTGGCTGACAATATCTTCAGTGGTATCCTTCAACCTGGAGATAGATCCGGCCTGTTCCTCCATGGAAGCGGTGATTTCCTCGGTATTGGCTGCAAATTCCTGCGAGCTGGCGGAAACTCCCTCGATATTTTCGGTCAGTTTTTCCTGCCGTCGGTATAATTCGGAAAATTTCTCGCCAAACACTTCAATATTTTTTTCCTGCTCTTTCAACATATCCTGGAGATTTTCAAAGGTTTCAAAAACATCCTCTGTACTGGCCAGCTGTTTTTGGGAAGTATCCGCAAGTCGGCCTGACTCTTTTCTCACCCTGTTAATTTCTCCGATCAAACTATCTATTGTTTCACTTATATCCTGAGCAAACTTATCAGTTTCAACTGAAAGCTCACGAACCTCTTCCGCAACAACACCGAATCCTTCGCCTCTTTCACCTGCCCGGGCTGCTTCGATCGAAGCATTTAAAGCCAGAAGATTGATCTGTTCGGCCACCTCCTGAATCTGGGTGTTGATCTCGGAAATTGCCGAAGTCTGCTCCTCCACGCTGCCTATCTGGTCTCTTAAACTCTCAATGGCTTCGCTGTTCTGGCGGGAATCTTCCTTCAATTCGTTGATTTTCTCAGAATTATCCTCTCGAAAAGCAATCATCTGTTGATTAACATCTATAATCGACCGGACAGTTTCCTGATTTTCTTCAGTGAAGTCCTTTAAGTCATCGACTGATTCCAGTGCCTCCTGAATGCTGCTGGATTGCTTTTCAGCATCACTGGCCATATCTTCAGCCGCCCTGGCGATTTCATCCCCTGCCTCCTCAACTTCGCCATAAGCTTCAGAAAGATTTCTGGAAGTCCTGTCCAGTTCATCGGCAGAATCCCCCAGCATATTAATCATTTCGCCAAAACTGCTGATCGAAGCTGTGACCACTCTTTCCATAAAATCGAGGGGAGAAAAATCAGAATAGTCATTGAATATCAATTCTTTATCAAGGTGAGTGGTTCCTTCCTGCAACATAATATCGACCCCGGTAACACCCAGAACTTCATCATCCTCAATAATCGGCTCAGCTATGGCAGTCATCAGGACTTCTCCGTCTTCCAGTTCATCATATACAAAAGGATCCATGACGACAGTCGATTTTTCCTCTCGGGGGCGATTGTAGAATTCTTCTTTGTCGATTTCAGGAAGAGACATCACATTTATCTGATCTCCAGACCGATAAAAATAGGAGTTGAATCTCCCGGTTTCATCATAATGGTCGACCTGACTGTATGACCTGTCAGCTCCATCGAATTTATCGGGTTCGAAGACGACCCAGGTTCCAAAAACACCGGGGTTTTCCCTGAGATGTTTCTTTAGCATATTATTCACGATCTTTCTGTTGGATGCAGCAGCCTTTTTGGTTTCGAGTATTGAAGCGCTGAATCGCCCCACCAGGTCCATCATTTCATCTATAAAATCATAATCCCCAAGCATATTCTCCTTGAGTTTAACTGCATTTTTTCGAAAAGCTTTTCTGAGCCTGAAAAGACGATATATACTCATAAACAATAAAAGGACAAGGATCAACAAAACTGCTGTTAACATGAATTATTTATCCTCCGGTTTTTCTCTTTTAATTAGACAAAAGCTTCAGGCAAAATCTTCCAGCTGCTTTTAAATGCTGCTGGTCAAATAATTGGTTATAATAATCAATTGTATATTTCCGCTGTAATTCCTCCTTGATTTTCTAAAAAAATGTAAAAAAGACCTCCTGTCAGGAGGTCTTTTTAACAAAAATTAAAGTTCATATTATATTTAGGCTATAAAAAGACCGGCTATAGTGGCCGTTGAATATGTCGCGAGTGTCCCACCTATCATAGCCCTTACGCCCAGCGAAGCTATCATCTGTCGGCGGTCAGGATCAAGAGGGCCAATACCGCCGATCTGTATGGCGATAGAACCAAAGTTGGCAAAGCCACAGAGAGCAAAGGTAGCAATAACTTCAGAGCGATGAGAGAGCTCACCCAGCATTTCTGTAAGGCTGGCATAGGCTACAAATTCGTTTAAAGCCATCTTTTGTCCCAACAGATTGCCCACTTCCATCATCTCATCAGCTGGCACTCCCATCAGGAAGGCAAAAGGGGAAAACAACACTCCAAGAATTCCCTCCAGACTCGTACCGACAAATCCCAAAAAATAATTTATCAGAGCCACTATCGCCAGAAGAGCTATCAGCATAGCAGCTACATTAAGAGCCAGGGTCAAACCCTCACGGGCTCCTTCTGATATAGCTCCAATGGGGGTGTCGGATTCAAGCTCTACATCGACCCGGACTTCACCGGCTGTGAGCGACTCCTCGGTCTCGGGAATCATTATTTTAGCCATGACCAGAGCTGAAGGGGCGGACATAATGCTGGCTGCCAGCAGATAGCCGGGATCTATTCCCATACCTACAAAAGCAGCAAAGACCCCGCCGGCCACGGTTGCCATCCCTCCGGTCATCAACGCCATAACCTCCGATCTGGTCATCTTCGGCAGATATTTCTTGATGACCAGAGGGGCTTCAGTCTGCCCCACAAAAACATTAGCAGCAGCTGCCAGCGATTCTGCGCCGCTAATATCCATTACTTTCAGCATTATTACTGCCATAACCTTAACAATCTTCTGTATTATCCCGATATAATACAGAAGCGACATTAGAGCCGAAAAATATATAATCGTGGGAAGCACATAAAAGGCAAATTCACCTCTCTCGACCACCAGCTCTTCACCGAAAACAAATTCGGCACCATCGACTGCGAACTCCAAAATTGTAGCGATAAAATTGGTCAGACTGTGAAATAAAGTCTGTCCCTGCGGAACGGCCAGGATCAAAAAAGCCAGCAAAAGCTGAAGGGCAAGGCCACCGACAACTGTCTTTATATTGACCGCTTTTCTGTTTTCCGAGATCAAAAAGGCAATTCCTAAAAACACCAGAAGGCCTATTATGGAAATAAACCTCTGCAACCTTTTTCACCCCTTTTAGTATGAGCTGATTAATTTTGAACTTCGAAAAAATATCATATAAGAACTCAACTTAATTTCATTCGCATCAAAATTTTCATTTTTCAGCCTATCTTTGAGATTCCATATATCTGAGCTCCGATTTTCCATAAACATGGGAACCAAATCTTTTAAATCCTTATCAACTTTTACCACAAACTAACTGGCAAAATCATCTGCAATATAAACCCCCCGCAAAAAATTATTGACAGAAATCAGCTGCAAAGACCTTCACGCAGTTCCGGCCGTCTTTCTTGGCTGCATATAATGCTTTATCCGCCTTCTCCACCAGCATTTCCGGTTCTCCTTCCCGACAGTAGTTTGATGCTGTCCCCCCTACGCTGACGGTAACATATTCATCGACAGGAGAGTCTTCATGCTCTATTTCTAAATCTCTAACTCCTTTGCGAATTCTTTCAGCAACCCTTTCCACCCCCGGAATAACTGTCTTGGGGAGTATTGCTGCAAATTCTTCCCCACCGTAACGCGCGACCAGATCTCCTGGTCTATATAATAGTTTCTCCAGCTTTTCGGCAAGCTTCTTGATACAATCATCACCGGCCTGATGACCATAGAGATCGTTATAATATTTAAAATGATCTATATCCAGCATTATGAGACCCATAGAAGAATCCTCACGCCTGGCCCTGTTCCATTCCTCATTCAGCCTTTCCTCAAAAAGCCGTCTATTGGCCAGACCGGTAAGTTCATCCTGAGAGGCCAGCTTTTCCAGCTTCTTATTGGCCACTTTGAGCTTGCGAGTTGCTTCTTTCAGTTCTCTTTCCCGGGCATTTCTCTTCTTTATTTCTTTCCGCAATCTCAGGGCGGAAGCAACTCGGGCCTTGAGCTCTATTTTGGATATTGGCTTTTTTATGTAATCCATAGCCCCCGCTTCGAAAGCCTCTCTTAAAGTCTGATCATCCTGTTTTCCTGTAACCATTATTATCGGAATATCCTGCATGGCCGGCTCCATTTTCAGACAGCGACAAATTTCCACACCATTCATATCGGGCAAAACGACATCCAGCAGAATAAGATCGAGTTCGCACGCGGTTAAATCTTTTTCCGTAATCTTTATCATTAGCTCTTCGCCATTGGTCACAAACTCTATATTATCATAGCCGGACTGGCGAAGATAATTTTCCAGCAGCAATCTGATCTCGCGAGCATCATCAACGACCAGAATGTTCAAAAAGTTCCACTCCTTTCCTTAACCAGCAAAATAATTTCGACTAAAAACTTGATGTTATCAATAATTATTTCAAGATCAGCCGAAATAATCCTGCTTATGCAGCTTTACAATCATAATATCCTATCTCTATTTTGTATTCTATCTCAACTTTTTTGCAGCTTTTAGTTTGAGTTTAAACGCTTCAGCTAACTTGCTGCCCGCCTTTTCCGCGGCTTTCATCATTTTTTCATCTTCCCCGACCTCACCTTTATGAAAATATCCTCTGGCTTCCAGCTCCATCTTCACGCTGTAACCCAGTGCCTGCAGGGGTTTCTTCATGGCCTTCACGGTAAACCCCATTCCTTCAGCTCCTTCCTGTTCCGAAACCGCTATTACTCCGGCTAATTTAGTCGGTCTTAACTCATTCAATCCCAGCCATACTGATCGATCTCTCTGGCTGAAAGCCTCCCAGCAGTAACAACGATCGATCATCGCTTTGAGATCTGCAGTAATGTTGTAAAAATAAGCAGGAGACCCAAGTATTAGTACTTCGGCTTCTTCGAGCAGCGGATAAATCTTCTGCATGTCATCGTCAACAACACATTTAAAATTTTCACTGCAGGCCTCACAGCCATTACATCCACGAAATTCATAATCCCCAAGATTGATAACCCGGGAAATATCAGCTTTATCATCCGCCATCATTTCAGCGAATTTTCTGTATCTTTTTTCGAAACCTCTGGCAGCTCTATTAACCAAAGCGGAAGTGTTTCCTTCTCTGCGACTGCTGCCGACAATACCGAGAACTTTCATCCAAAAATCACCTCTTAAAAAATTATTATATTACCCGAATTTGATGCAAAAATCCTGCCGCCAGGAAATTGCAGCGGCAGGACTTAATACATGTCTATAAGAAAATTGTAGAAGGATTAAATTCTTTATTCCTCTTCCTCATCTGCCAGATCTTCTATCATGGTCAGAACCATTTTAAATTTTTCCGGCGCTCTGACCGAATGGGGA
The DNA here is from genome assembly GCA_964436625.1 of uncultured Halanaerobiaceae bacterium. Lineage (GTDB taxonomy): Bacteria > Bacillota > Halanaerobiia > Halanaerobiales > Halarsenatibacteraceae > Halarsenatibacter. The sequence goes on from CAYTDP010000008.1 coordinate 22,447, forward strand.
ACGCTGGCAGGCATTATAATCATTTCTCCCTCTTCAACTCTATGAGTTTCACCGCCTATCGTGTACTCGCCAGCTCCATCGATAACATGGACCATGGCTTCATGAGGGGCTGAGTGCTCGCTCAAACTTTGCCCTTCATCAAAGGCAAAAAGGGTAACTGTACCGGGTTCTTCGTCTATAACAGTTTTGCTGACGATAGAATTTTCCTGGTATTTTATAGACTCGCTGACATCGTAAACAGTCGCTCTATCCATAAATTTTACCTCCTAAATTAATGTTTGCCTTTAGTCGTGTGCTTATTCCGGGTATAGGCATTATCGCTCACTATAGAGTACTTCAGGAAATCGAAGAGCTGCAGGAAATACACCGAGAAGCCCAGTTTTACTGATCATCGATCTGCAGCTGCATTCTATCATTAAAATAAGTTCTGATGCCCAGTTTAATCATCAAAAAGACGGTTAATGTGACCGATCCCAGTATTCCCATCATTATGGCTATCTGATATCTTATGGCCAGCAAAGGATCGACGCCGGAAAGTATCTGACCGGTCATCATTCCGGGCAAAAATATTATGCCCATGCCGATCATAGAGTTTATGGAAGGCAAAACCGCGTTATAAAAAGCCTGATTGGCCACTTTCCGGGTAGCTCTGGCCGGAGAAGCGCCCAGCATCAGAGCATTCTCTATCCGGGCTGGATTTTTCTTGATCTCGTTGACCAGATGTTCTACCCCCAGCGATATGCCGGTCATGGAATTACCAATGATCATGCCTCCCAGCGGAATGAAATAACGAGGATAGTACCAGGGCGAAAGCCCAATAACCACCAGGAGGAAGAAAAACAGACTGAAGGCAGTCCCCGCTACCATTGAGACCAGCACCGTTCTTTTCATAGCAAAGGAAAGCTCGGTGCTGACCCGGGCCAAAATATTCTGCACCGCAAAACCTTCCATAACTAACAGTATCAAAAGCGTGATGGCCGGATGGGGAGCCTCAAAGACATATTCCAGTACAAATCCAATCAGAACCAGCTGCAGGGTCATCCTGGTTGCTGCTATCAAAACCTGTTTTTCCCGGCCTATATTCTGCTTTTTTATTATCGTCAGCAAAATCAGCACAAAGACATATGCAACTGCGAGCTGTATTAAAGGTATCTGAATCACTTCACCGTTTGCCATTCCATCCATTCTAGCTCACCACCTCCTGCAATTTTCCAGCTTCCCAAGGAGTAATCTTCCAGAAAATCCAGCAGATACTTTTCGTTCTCTCTGTCCAGCGAAGCGGTCGGTTCATCGAGCAGAATTAATTTATGATTATTAAGAGGTAATTATTTCAGGAGGTAAAATTAAAATGGAGGAGATTGAAGGAAGAACCAACAAAAGGGGAGTTAAAGCCAAACAGCTTCTCAAAAACGAAAATGTTCAAATCATGAATATGGTTCTACAGCCCGATGATGAGCTCCCTGCCATTCTGCTCCTGTAAAAGTATTTTTCTTCGTTGTGTCCGGAAAAGGTACTATATCGATAGGAGGAGAACAGTCGGTAGTGGAAGAAGATGATATAATACCATGTCCTTCCGATACGGAGATGGCTCTCTACGCAGATCAGAAACAGGACTTTTCTGTGATCAACGTAAAAACGCCCAGTCTTTAAATGGATAATTTGATTTAGAATTAGAAATTCGAGGAAAGGGGCGGAGAACAAATAATGAAGAACTTATTTATTGGTGTCATAAAACCTGTATTTATAACTCTGCTGCTCAAACTGATTTTCTTCCACCCCTTAATACTCGACAGCAGCTTTTTTGGTAAGTTGATGAAAATTCCTTTCCTGCTCCTGGCCGGACATATAGATTATGATAGCATAATGAAAGATAAACAGGAGGAATATCTCGCATCCTTTGAAAAAGGCTTGAATAGTCTGAATCGACGTATACAGAAAGAATCTGTAAAAATTTTGGATTTGGGAGCCGGAACCGGAGCAGCTTCTTTGCGGTTGGCAGACTTTTTTCCCGAAGCTGAAGTGACAGCTCTGGATGCTTCTAAAGAAATGCTCAAAAAAGCGGAAAATAAAGCTGTCCGGTCCGGATATTCCAATCTAAATTTTGTAAAGGGCGACATTTACGATCTCCCTTTTGCTGAAAACAATTTTGATCTGCTGACCGCCTCCAATGCTCCTGTTTCTCTTTCTCAGGCCAGAAGAGTTATGAAAAAAAATAGTTATCTGCTCATCTCTCTTTCTCAGGCCGGAGAACATCTCTGCTCGCGCAGAGAAAAATTACAGCAAATTGCCAGAAGCTTTGAATTTACTCTTATAAGCATTGGAAATACTGACGGTGGTGGGATTTATATTCTTTTAGCCCCTGTCGACAAATAAATATATCGAAGTAAAAAATCATTTTGAGAAGAAAAGATGAAATATTTCAATTTTGCCCGGTATTAATTTTGATAGGCTGGCTGATATCTGGATACCAAACTCTCAAATAAAAAAGCACCTGGGGGAAAATCAGGTGTCTAAGGAATGATAATATCTTTGTTTTTTTTGGGGACACTACCCTCGGGTCCTATATTCATCGCATTTCCTATCGCCAGTGAAATACTTAAAAAGGGAACCCGGTTAACCAATGTTGTCGTATTTTTGGGGGCCTGGGCTTCCCTTAAAATGCCATAGAGAGGTGTAAAATCCAATTTCTCAGATTGAGATTTTCCTTTTACAGGTGGCATTAACGTTCCTGTCAATCCTGCTTATAACCTTGTTGACCGAAAAAATGACCACTGGAAAAAGTCAAAAGTATAATCTGCCTGAATAAATTTCTGATTTAGGGCAGATAATCAACGGGATTTTGCGGTTCTCCTTCTTTGATAATTTCAAAATGAAGATGAGGGCCTGTGCTCACCCCGGTATTTCCTGAAAAACTTATTGCTTCTCCCCGGCTTACCTCCTCACCAGCTCTCACCAGCAGATCCGAGTTATGAGCATAAAGAGTGGTAATCTTATCATTGTGCTCTATGATCACTGTGTAACCATAGCCCTGTTTCCAGCCTGCAAAATCTACCACACCGGCTGCCGATGCACTAACTTCTGTGCCGTGAGAGGCTGCTATATCAATGCCGGTGTGAAAATCGCTCTCTCCGGAAAATGGTTCGCTCCGGGCTCCAAAGCCGGAGGTAATTCTACCCTGAAGCGGCCACTTAAAATCTATTCTTTCCAGCGGAGAAGGCTCATTTCTCCTGCTCTCTCCGGGTATTCTCAGAGTTTGACCTGGATATATAGTATAGCCTCCTATGTTGTTGACTGTCCTAATGCTATCAATGTCAATCTCATACTTCGCCGAAATATCCGATAAAGTTTCATCAGGTCTAACAGTATGCTTCTGAGAGTTCATATCTATATTTGTATGATCGCCGAACATTTTTTCTCCACCCCTGCCCAGAGTCAAGCTGCTATCTTCTCGGGAAACAGGAATCTCGATTTCCACTCCGACTTCAAGATGAGTACTTTTGAGGTCATTTAGTATCATAATCTTTTCCTGAGAAACATTTTCTTCAGCTGCCAGGGTGGAAAGAGTGTCACCTCGACTTATTTCGTAAGTTTTAGTATCTAAATCAGATACAAGTTTTTTCGAAAGGTGAGCACGAGTTTCCTCACCATATATACCATCAACTCCAGCACCTGTTTCTTTCTGCAGTTCTTTCACAGCTGATTTTGTACTTTCTCCATAAACACCGTCAGCATCAAGATTAAGACCTATCACCTGGAGCGTGTATTGAAGTTCTTCTACGCGGGGACCTATATCTCCTTCTCTCAAAGTCATACCAGCTGATGACCAACTTATTGTAATTAACAAAACACAGGATAAAATTGTAGAACAAAGCGGTTTACAGTTTTTATTTTTGATTATGCTCTTTATCTCTCTTATAAATAACAAAAGTGCGGATTCCCTCCCGAATAATTCCTGTTCAAATAAGGTATTACAAATGTTAATCCGGAGTTAATTATAGATCAAAATGAAGATAAAATAAAGGAAATCCGCACTTTATAAGCTTTTTTCACAAAAAAATCATAATTAATCAAGCAATCCATTTACCCAGCGGCTGCAGTATAGCCCCCAGATGAAACTCACTTATCAGCTCTGTGTCCTCATTAGCTTCTCCCCTTTTAAGCAGGGGAACAACAAAGTCAAAATCGATCCAGATCCAATCTTTATTCTCAAATTCATTAATAATATCAATCACTTCTCCGACTGAAGTAAGGCTTTCCAATTCAGAGAACTCTCCAGAAGCCGAGTCTTCCTCTTTGAAAGATGTATTTGCTTTTTCATCAAGCTCAAAAATATATTTCTCTTTTTTGTAATAATGAGGATCATAATTGGGGGGATCCTCTACTCTTTCAATACCAATCTCCAGCAAAAGCTCACCATTTTCCGATTTAACTTTTCTTATTCTTTCTTCAACGATGCTATTTTTAAGATCCTCTCGAAATTTATACCACTGCCAGCTATCATCAAGCAGTAATCCAGCCGGGGAGACTTTGGATGCGTCCTCCCCCAGCCCTTTTTCCACTGTCAACCCCGCTTTTATGAGCGGGCCTTCCTCTTTGAAAATATATTTACCGAAATTGTGGACCGGCCAATCAGTTCCTGGAACCACCCACCAGTGGGTTTTTTTCAAATCAAATCTGCCATGAGTTTTTGGAGAAAGAGTCTTATTTTCTGTATTTACATAATCAGAAAAATTTTTAGCAGTTATCTCAGCAGAGTTATATTTGATTGCTCTCATCGCTATAATACCTCCCGGGTAGTTGTTCTCGATCTTGACACCAGTAAGATCTTCGACTTCATCCCCCAGTTCTCGACGAAAATCATTGATTAGTTTCCACCCTATTAATATTTTCTATCAAAGTTTAATTAATCCTGCGTTCAAAGCAAAAAATTTTAAACGGACCGGGAAAATATCCCCGAAGCCAGGCTAATAATAGACTATTTTATCGGAATTGTCAAATCTCAAAGCAATTTTAATAGGGTATTCAAATAAATATATGGAGCCAGCAGGGCTCCATACCTCCAAAATAATTTACCCGGGACAAAACAGTCTTCTATAAAATACATTATTCACACTTAGGACATTTGTCCGCATCTAACTATTTGCAGAAAGACAAGATTTAATCACAGATATAATCTTCAGTCAGATATCTATCTCCTCCATCAGGAAAAATAGTCAAAACCTCAGCATCGGGTTGGCTGTTCTTTATGAGTTCGGCAGCCCGTGCATTGCTGCCGGCGCTGATTCCGGTAAAAATACCCTGTTTGGCCAGTCTTTTAGCGGCAGCTACCGCTTCATCGTCACTTATAGTTATAAATTCATCAATGATATCAAGGTCAAGAATATCCGGTATTAATCCATCTCCTATGCCCTGCTGAATATGATGACCGGGCTCACACCCCTGCAAAACCGCCGCATTTTCAGGCTCAACTGCCACAATTCTGCAGTCAGGATATGTTTCTTTTAGCTTTTTTCCTACTCCTGTAATAGTTCCACCGGTTCCGATACCGCTGACAAAATAATCTACAGGATCGGACAGCCCTTTTATAATTTCTGGCCCCGTTCTTAGCTCATGCACTTCAAGGTTATAAGAGTTGCCGAACTGATTTAACCAGAGGTGATTGGAATTTTCTTCTTCGAGCTGTCTGGCTTTATTGAGGGAATTGTCAATGGCCTCTTTAATATTTCCACCGGGATCAGTCAGTATCAGATCAGCCCCGTAAGACTTCATGAACTGTCTTCTTTCCCGGCTCATATTTTCCGGCATTATAATGACTACATCAAGCCCCAAAACAGCTCCGACCATGGAGATACCTATACCCTGATTGCCACTGGAGGCTTCTACTAGAACTGTATTTTGATCTATTTCTCCGTTTTCAATTCCTTTTCTCACCATCCAGTAAGCAGTCCTTGATTTTATGCTGCCTCCCAGGTTCATAAACTCAAGCTTGCTCATAAAACAATATCCAGGTCCAAAGTCAATCTCTACCAGAGGCGTATCCCCAATCCCCCGCTCTAAAAGATCAAAATCAAAATTTCTGGCCCGAGCGGAATGAAGGCTTTCAGTATCAGGCATTTCTCCAGTTCCCCCTCGCTGATCATTTTGATTAACTTAAAATTTATTATTCTATAATTAATAACCCCTGCCTATCAGCCAGTTCAATCGCTGACATGCATATCATAATCACTTCCGCCATCACGCCATCTTTTATATGCAAACCAAATAATTGCCCCAAAAGTTACCGCCCAGAGGACTCTGGATATATTGCTTTGAAAAAAGAAAGTATAGTCTCCACCCGACATCATCAAAGCCTGCCTAAAACTTTCTTCGAATAAAGGAGCCACCAGAAATGCTAAAACCAGCGGCCCGTCAGTTATTTTAAACCAGAAGAAGAAACAACCTATTATTCCAGATAATATCATTATTACTACATCAAATGGTCGGGTTTGATAGGCATATGTACCCATTATAAGCAAAACCGTAATAGCCGGCCATAAAAATCGTGCCGGCATTCTGGTCAGTCTGGTATATAACGGGATGAGAATTTTCCCGAATAAAAGGTTGAATGGGTTTGACATTAGCAGCAATAAAAACATCACGTAAACTGTCTCGGTGTGATCGACCATTACACGGGGACCGACGGGGATTCCCTCCATCATCAAAGCTGCCATCAACATCGCTGCTATCGAACTGCCAGGGACCCCGAAGGTCAACATAGGAATAAAAGTAGCTCCACAGGTGGCATTATTGGCTGATTCAGCTGCAGCTACACCTTCCAGTGAACCGCTGCCGTATTCTTCGTCTTTCGATATCTGGCCCACCACGCTGTGCGATGTATAGGAGCTAAGAGTGGCTCCAGGTCCGGGGAGAGCTCCCAGAAAAATACCCATTAAAGTACCCAGTCCCAATCCTCTCCAGGCTCCTATTAACTCCTTAAAGGTTAGTCCTTTTTCTTTTTTGAGGTTTTCTGCCTTTCCTTCCCCCAGCTCTTCGACGCTGGTAGGATCTACAAACACCTTTCTCATATGTCTAACAATTTCCGGAACGGCAAAAAAGCCCATCAAAAAAGGTATCAAATCAAAACCGGCCTGCAGCTGGCGTATGCCCATGGTAAAACGAAATGATCCCGTTACGATATCCCTTCCTATTACAGCAAGGAAAAAGCCTACAGCTGCGGAAATCATACCTTTGCCGGGATTATCAGCAGCCAGAAGAACAACCAGGGCAAGAGCCATAATATAAAGGGCTGTAAGTTCAGCCGGTCCGAACTTAGGTGCCACAATCCCTATGGGGACAACCAGAAATATAAGGGCCAGGTCACTGACACTATCACCAAAAATAGAAGAATAAAGTGCCATCTGTAATGCTTTGCGTGTCTTCCCTTTCTTTGTCAGACCATAACCATCTGCAACGGTAGCAGCAGCTCCTGAAGTTCCAGGAGTGGCAAAACTGATAGCAGTTATTGAACCTCCATAAGTGCCGCCTTTATAAGTCCCTATGAGCAATCCCATAGCCTGATGGAAAGGAATGACCAGAGTGAGAGGTAATGCTATGGCTATAGGAAGGGTGTGAGCCAGGCCTGGAATGGCACCAAAAGAAATTCCTATGACAACACCAAGAAGTATGAATAAAAAAGTGTCAAGCGAAATCACCAGGCCGATAGCCGACATCAGAGCCTCCGGATCAAAAAAGGTCATTTACTCGCTCCTCCTCTTATATCTTATATCTTATAAGCTAAAATTTTACGACAACTTTTTACTGCAGATTGATTTTTTGTTCTCTGATACGCAGGATCGAAGAATTTTAAAATAATATGGTTGGGGGCATATAAATGTCCAGAAACATCACAAAAAGAGCATATAAGAGCACTGTAATACCGACAGAGAGCCCCAGCGAGAGAACCAATCGTCTGGAAAGCTTCACTTCTCTATCTCTCCTGCTGTGGTCCAGATATTCAATTAAAAACCAGAGAGCTACTAAAACTGAAAAGGTGGCAAAAACCAGGCCAACATTCAAAACCATGACAGTATAAACATACATGACAAGTCCGACAACCAGTACTGAAAAAATCGTGAAATCACGATCAATGTCCACATCTTCGCCTTTTTCCCTGCGAAGATCTTTGCTAAAAATTATTATTCCCCCAATAATAAACAATAAAAGGGAAAAGCGGGGTAAGAGAAGTTCTTCAAATAAAAGCTGCATCCGAAAAGTATATAAAAAAGTGCTCAGGCCAAAGATTGAAATAAGAAATCCTACATATCCTTTGATGGAGAACCTGCCTGCAATCATTTATGTTCACACCTCTACTTAAATTTAGGCCCGGGATGGTTATAAAGCCAGCATCCCGGGCTAAATTATGATCATTTCATAATTTACTGCTCTGTAGTTGAGATCAAAACATCTTCAAGACCTCGACCTGCAGAGATTTCATCCACCTTACTGCTGCTCTTCAAGCCAGGCTTCGTAATCAGGGAGCACATCCTCAACGAGCTCATCGAAGTATGCTTCGGTCTCTTCTATAGTATGGGGAACAGCTACTACTCCCATTTCTTGCATATCTTCCTGAAACTCCTCGCTTTCTATAACTTCGCGGATAGCAGCATTGAGGGCTTCTCTTGTCCCCTCATCTATACCTTCCGGTGCCAGAGCGGAAAGAGAATGGGGCTCGGCATAATCAACACCTACTTCTCTCATCTGCGGAACTTCAGGAATGGCCTCGACTGTCTCAGTCATCTCGGAAGTGTGAACCAGGATTTCGAGTTCATCATCCTCATAAAGGGGCAGAGCTGCAGCCAGGGAAAGATGTCCGGCCTGGACATGACCGCCGGCAAGATTGGCCTGTACATCTGCTCCGCCGCCCAGATTTACATAGCTGTAATCCAGCTCATCGGATGGCAGCAGCATCTCGAAGGCATAATGCATGGGATGATTCATCGCCTGACCACCAACAACCGTCTGACCGGGATTTTCTTCGATATGTTCTACCAGTTCTTCATAAGTTGCAAAAGGCTGGTCGACCAGAGCAGCAAAAACAAAAGTCGGGCTGCCCATTGTAGCTACCGGATCAAAATCTTCAAAACTATAACCAACATCTCTGGTTGCAGGATCGAAAAGCTGTGCGGGTGGGTGAGCCCAGAAAATTATATTCTCCTCCGGATCGGAAGTTGCTACATGATAACCGGCTTCAGTAGCATCTCCGCCGGGCATATTAGTTACATCCACTTCGATGCCCAGATCAGCAAGACCTTCTGCCATATGACGGGCGGTGATATCATGAGAACCACCGGCATCATAACCTACTATAAAATCAAAGCTTTCTCCTTCGATCTCAGCCCAGGGTTCCTCAGCAGCAGCTTCATGACCTGTCAAAAGCATTCCCGCAGCCAGAACAAGCACCAGCAGAGCAAAAGTGGATCTTTTTACCATATTAATACCTCCTTTGGGGTTTTGAAAAGAATATTCAAACGAACGATTTTAAACTTTTTGGGTTGAAATAACAAACAATTTAAATTGATTTCTGTCTTAAAATGATATCATATCTTTTTTATATTATCAAGTTAAATTATAATAAAATTAATCAATAATCGTGATTATCTTCGTGTTTTTATTATCAAAGTTAAATTTCTTTGCAAAGTTTTAGTATCATTAAAAACTCCTGCAATCATTATAGTATGTTTATGAGCATAATAACAGTGTTTCAGAGCTTAAATACGTGTATACATATATTTTGTCATTTCATAATTTTTTTTATGATATTCAGCAGGAAAGCCGCCGGCAGTCAGGAAATAATATAATCACAACTGGATTATATCAGGGAGGTAAAATAAGTGAAAATCGCAGCTGTTCAGCCGAAATTAAATCCGGCTATGAATAAGAGTGAAAGAATTAAAAAAATCGGTGAGCTTATCGAAGAAGCGGAAAATTGTGATCTTATTGTTTTGCCCGAACTCTGGAACGTAGGATTTTTCTCATTTGATAAATACGGTGAAAAATCAGAAACACTGGAAGGTAAGACAGTTAAAAGTATGTCTGTCAGGGCGCAAGAATTAGACTGTCATCTGCTTATGGGCAGTATCGTAGAAGCAGGCGAGGAAAGTAAATTATACAATACATCAATTCTTCTTGATAATAGAGGGAATATTTTGACAGCATATCGTAAAATACACCTTTTTGGTTATAAATCGCGAGAAGCGGATATTTTATCTCCCGGCAGAGAAATAAATGTTGAAGATATCGGCGCCGGTACAGTCGCCCTGAGCACCTGTTATGACTTAAGGTTTCCCGAGCTGTACAGAATTCAGCTTGATCTGGGAGCTGAATACATGCTGGTCGTGTCGGCCTGGCCCAGGGAGCGGGTTGACCACTGGCAGCTGCTCTGCCAGACTCGGGCTTTGGAAAATCAGTCTTATTTAATTGCGGCCAACTGCGCAGGCCGCAGCGGCAGCGTAGAATTGGCCGGAAAAAGCCTCATTATAAGTCCCCGGGGAGAAATACTGTCGGAAGCCGGCCGGGGCGAGGAAATCATCAAAGCTGATTGTCCTCGCGATGAGGTTATAATCTTTAGAGATAATTTTCCGGCCGTGGCTGACAGAGTATACAGCTGTGTAAATCAAGAAGAGTGAATTCATATATGTTCTATCTTTTATCTTTTTATCTGTCTTTAACGACATAAGTTCCAGAGATAATATCGTGAAGTCCTCGTTTTTTGCCGTGAAAAGCCACCATTATGAACCCTATCATCAATAAAAAACCACTGATAATATATCCTATGTAGCGCAAAACTCCTCTGCCAAAAGTTATCGTACCCCCACTTTTGGTTATTATCCTTATATTCATGATTCTTTTGCCCGGGCTTTGACCCTGCCAGTTGACCCAGAATAAAATTATAATAACAGGAAGGCCCAGTGAAGAAAATAATTGGCCTGCGAAGGGATCAACAGTCACTAAAAAAGTGCTTATTAAATAAACCGGCCCTCCCAGCACCACCCCATCTATAAGGTATGCTGCCAGCCTTATCCAAAAACCTGCATAAGCAGGCTCCGGGCTTTTTTCCTCTCTATCATAAGCAAACTCTGTTTCTGCATAATCAAAATCTTCATCATAGTCAAAGTTCAGTTCATTTTCAGCCCTGGTCGCTTCAGCTCCGCACTCGTGACAAAACCGTGTATCATCTTTTAGCTCTGCTCCGCATTCCTGACAGTACATTGTAAAATTACCTCCCGACTGATTCTTTGACTGTCTTATAAGATTTCAAAATCATGTTAAGAAGGAGAAGAATCCTCCCTTCCAGCAGAAGAGTGGAGAATTAGCCTCAGAGATTTTGAGTTTACCGCTCTGGCTTCCGCAGGCAATGGAGGAGTGTATGCTGGAAGCAGCGAAAATTATATCAGAAAATTAAACGATAATGGTGACCTTATCTGGATTTACACAGAAGCTGAGGGAGTTATATCCTCGCTAGCCGCAGATGAAGATGGTAATATCATAAGCGGCAGCAATGATAGAACCCTGAGAAAGATCGATGGATACGGTAAAGAAATCTGGAAGTATGATGTTTACTGGGGAAGTTTAAGAGCTGCTGCAGCCGATGATCAGGGCAATGTTTTTACCGGCAGCCGGGATAATCTGGTCAGAAAAATCGATTCAGAAGGTATCAGACAGTGGAGTTTCGACGGTCATAGATCTACCATCAAAGCTTTAGCAGTGGATAAAGAGGGGTTTATTTATTCCGGAGATTCGAACGGTAAAATATTAAAGCTTTCTCCACGGGGCGAAAAGATCTGGTCTTTTGAGCCCCACAGCTCGGCTGTCAACGATATTATTGTGGATGAAAATAAAAATATATTCACGGCCGGCCAGGATGGGCTGCTAATAAAATTTTCTCAGTGATTTACTGCCGGCCTGTGAATTATTTTATTTCCTTAATTATCCCACCAACGCCCATCATCCAGGTGTTCCATGTCGGGCTCATGATCAATTTTGCAGTCTATAACAGCCGGTTTTCCTTTTTCATTGGCTTCCATAGCCGACTTCAAAGCCGGCCCGAGCTCATCCGGATCTTTGACAGAAATGCCACGACAGCCAAAGCTTTCAGCTGTTTGGGCCAGGTCAGGCTGAGCCTGGAATGATGTTGAAACCGTAGGAAACCCGGCTTTCTGCTGCTTGGCCCTTATCCAGCCCAGGCCTTTATTATTCAAAACAAGCCAGGTGCAGCCAGCTTCATACTGGACTGCGGTGGCCATTTCCTGCATATACATCTGAAAAGCTCCATCTCCGGTTATACAGAGAACAGGCCTTTCCGGCCTGACCAGATGAGCAGCTATTGCTCCTGTAACCCCCATGCCCATACAGGTTTGTTCTGCTACCGGTATACATCCCAGTCTGCTCTGAACTCGAAAGTAAGGATAAAAATAAGACCAGATATCCTGACTGCCGTTCTCGTTGACAAGAATAGCCTCAGGTCCAAAAATCTCATCAGCAGTCCTCACGACCTCTCGGGCCAGCAGAGGATAACTCAGCTCGGAAGTTTCCTCCTTCACCTGAACTGCGAACTTTTCCTTAGCCATTGAAACTTCTTCTGCTATTTCAGCTTTTTTCTCCTGCAGCCTTTCCATTATCTGAGGTTTTTCATTCTGCAGCCGTTGATGCTCATCTAAAAGCTGAGACAGCACCTCCTTAACATCTCCAGCCAGATGTATGTCCGGCCTCCAGCTCCTGCCCTGCGACTCGGGCTCTATATCAAGCTGAATATATCTGGCATCTTCGGGAAAATGTTCCCAGTGGCCGGTCTGAAAAGCCTCGTTGCTGCTGCCAATAGTCATCAGCAGATCAGCCTTCTCATAATATTTACGTGCAGGTTTGGTCCGGTATCTGCCAGAGACCCCCAGAGCAAATTCATGATCTTCAGAAATTAATCCCCTTCCACCGGGAGTGGTCAAAAAGGGAAGACCATAAGCTTCTACAAAATCCTTTCCCTGCTCAAATGCCCGGGCAAGAACTGCCCCATTACCGAAAATAGCAACGGGATTTTCCGCCTTTACGAGAGTCAGGGCTGCCTGGCGAACATCATCTCTGGCTGCCGCCGGCCTGGCCTCAGTTACCCGGGTTTGATTTTCCACCAGCTTTTGATCGAGATTCCAGTTCTCTTGTTCGCCTTTAAAAGGTCCTGAACCCATAATATCGTCAGGCAGATCGAGATAAACCGGGCCCGGGACACCGCTCAACGCTTTTGTAAAAGCTCTTCTCAGATACCAGGGAAGAAGTTCTGCCTGCGTCACCTGAGCACTCCATTTGCTCACCGGTTCCATCATCTCGACCTGATCGCACTCCTGAAATTCTCCTCGACCGTGAGTAGTGACCGGAGCCGAATGACACAGAGCCACTATCGGTGTGCAGCCCGACAGAGCCTCAAGCATTCCCGGTGTCAAATTAGCAGTGCCGGGCCCGGCCGAAGCCGAAATAACGCCTGCTTTGCCGGTCAAACGGCTGTATGCCATCGCCATGAAAGGAGCCGAACTCTCGTGCCGAAGATTTATCGCCTGTAATCCGGCCTGATCTGCCAGCATATTAACATAACTATCTCCCAGGCCGAAAACCGTATCCACTTTCTGTACTTTAAGAAGTTCTACTAGAAGCTCCCAGGGATTCATGTCATAATCCTCCTCCAGAGGTTTATCCTGATTTACAGCAATTATCCCGTCCCGGGCAAATTTACAGCTTTTTATCTTCATTCCTGGCCAGGTAAAATTCTAAATCCGGAAGTTTAATTAAAAACTATCACCTTCGGGAGGAACTATGCACATAAATTCAAATTCTTCTTTTCCTCTATTTTCAAAATTGTGAGTTAGTCCGGCCGGTACAAACACATAATTATCCCGGCTTAATTCATGAGTGTCACTTTCTGTAACTACCGCTCCTTGACCGGCCAGAACATAAACCCAGTGGGGCCAATCATGAGAATGCTGAAAAGTTTGACCGCCCTCCTCCAGGGTGAAAACTCGCATAACATGACTGTCCCAGTGGTCCTCCGGTGAAAATACAATTCTTTTTTTGGTATTGAGCGCGTGATCTTCATCTACCTGACCTGCTTCCAGCTCTTTTCTGTCGCCTACCACAATATCCATGTTTTTGCCTCCTTTTTATTATGAGCCCCGATAATTATATGAAAACTCTCTCCTTATATCAATCATTCAGGAAAAATGCCAGCTCACCTTCATCAATTCCGATCAGATCAGAAACCGGACCACACTTGGCTTTGAGAAGATGAAAAATCTCTTCGTCTTCTTCGTAAAGTCCTTCCAGATTACCCATGCCTTTGGCCAGACGGAGATCAGCTTTTCGATAATAATCCTGAAATTCTTCACTCGTATAATCCAGCATGGTGCCGGATGTCGGCGAACCGCTGGAAATGACCCGGGAATAATTATCGATATTCAGCATATCGACTTCTTTCATGGTTATATCATTTATAGCCGGCCTATCTCTGACGGCATATACTATATCAACTATCTCCTGAAGCTCCTCCAGCAGAAGCTCATCGAATACAGCCTCGCCGGCATTATCGGCCAGAATGAGAATATTTGCAGCCTTTTTGAGTTTTTTCTTAAATAGCCCGTAGTCACTGCGAACAAATCTGCCTTTTGAAATCTCTCCCAGCTTGCTTTTTATATCAACTTCCAGTCCTACACCTGCATCAATTGAGTTGCCCAGCGCTGATACTAGCAGAGCAGTAAATAAAGGGTCTTCGGCCTGAGAAATAATCTTTTTAAATTCAGGCAGCAGCGATCTGGAAGTCTCGATATTTTTTCTTTTGTAATCAGCATAAGGATCGCTGACGCCGGTTTTTTTCTCGATAAAATCATGCATATCAATAACTACTTCCAGCGTCTTGCTGTTCTCATCTATTTCCGGAACCATTTCGGCATAGGTATCGATTATCTCCCGAATAATTTCCCTGTCATCCGAAGCCAGCTGAGCTGATTCCAGAGTTTGATTAAATAGACAGGGAAAGCACTCCAGCTGAATATTCATGTTGGTTAAATTACCTCCCCTGGAGTTCGGGTGCGATAGTTTCAAAAAACTCCAGTAAAATTTGATAAGATGCCTGCCGGGTTAAAACATCATTTTCATCTACCCTGGCAGCCGTATCTCTATCCAAAAACATTAATTCAGCGATCACTTTTTCCAGCCCTGAAGATATACCTAAATCAACTCGAGCTGCAGCGAGCAGCGAAGATAATGAAGCTTTAGTCAAATGCTCGGGCCTATCTTCTTTCCTGGAAAAATTTATATTTTCAACTTTCTCATCCACTTCATAGCCGAATTTTGGTCCCGCCCTAATCAGAGCTGTCTCCAGCAAAGAAACAAATTCAGAATCGGGCATAGGTTCTTCAAAACCAAACTCATTATCGTAACCAGCCTGGATTAGTCCAAGACCATTGACGAAGCGGATGCCTGCCAGAGCCCAGCTTTCTTCCCCTGTAAAGGGATAATCTTCCCAGTCCAGATAAACTCCCCGTGAGGTTAGTTCACTTTGAAGCTGAGCTATTTTATCCTCATCGACGGCCATCTCGCGAAAATTTAAATCGCCCGAAAGAGAAATGTCTCCGGCGACGCCGGCAGCTTCTCCAGCAGCCATGCCCACCGGAATAACCCGGGCAGAACCGTGAGCCTGTGAACCATAACTGGCAGATTTGCCAACAACCAGAAGTCCTTCTGTCTCCTCGGGAATTAAAGCCTGAAAAGGAATGCTGTACTGGGCGGGGTTAAAAAGCACCAGATTGGGAGCTTCAGGAGAAGTTCTCTGTATATCCACTGGATAAGAACCCATACCGATCATGTCATCAAAAACCCGATGTTCTCTGACATCATTTATATCGAGTCGCTCCATTCCCTCGATCTGTCGGTCCTGACGAATGTAAAGTTCTTCGGCGATTCCAGCCAGCTCAACCTCTGAAAAGCCGGGCACGTTCTCTCTGATATGCTCAACCAAATATTCCAGCTCTCGAAAGGCTTTTAACCTACCCTCTGCCCGTGACTCCTGACAGAAAGGATCAACATCAGGTATCTGCAGAGCATTTATCAAAACCCTGTCGCCGCTTTGTCGACCCACGTTTAGACCGCGGACTTTGATGTCGGGATGATGGTTTTCGTAGGTCTGCATCTCATCCCAGAATCCCCAGAGAGATCTGTGATCTCCACCGGTATGAGGATCGCCATCGGCGCGCAGATGTTGAAGCGCCTCCTGCCAGTTTACGTTTTCCAGCTGAAATACAAGGGTTGCCGCCTGGAAAGTATCGGAAAGTCCAATATCTTCCATACCCCGGATGTAAGGAGCGCCGGCCTGTGCTGCCAGCCGGGCCCCCTGACTGGCATCGATAAATCTCTCAGCAGCATAATAATTCCTCTCTCCATCTCTTTTGTTCTCTGTAATTATGCCTACAATCCGTCCATCTTCTAACACAGGTTCCTGAAGCTCTTCCTGATTGATCCAGCTGAGCTTTTCTTCCTCCCGAATCATCCTTCTGAAAACCCTGAGAGCGGTGGAAGTATTGAAAGATATTCCCTCCAGCTGGTGATAAAACTCTGCAAAAATACCCCGCGTGAGCAGTTCTCCTTCTGGGTTAAAATTCATATCGATGGTATTCAGCCCTCCCTGCACCATCAAACCTCCCGGCTGACGACGTTCACCAATCAACAGTGTTTCCCGGCCGCTGCGGGCGCTGGCCACAGCAGCCGCTATTCCTTCCGGGTCCAGGCCCAGTACGATGATTTCATGCTTTTCATCAAATTCAGCCGCTTTAAAATCAGCTGCTCCAGCTTTAACGGCATTACCGTTTAAAATATCCTCCTCTATAAATTCCGGTCCTGCTGCTATAATGATCGATATAATGCCAAGCAGTGCAAAAAGTAATAATGTACGATTACGGTTTGGAAATTCCTTTTCTTTGAACAAATGCAATCACCTCTGTAAAATTATTTAGCCTCTTTATAATATTTTTCCTCAATTCAATATAGCATCATTTTAATATAGCATCTTTCAAACTACCAAATTAATTCAATAACAGTCAGCAAATCTCCTTCTTTTAAGTGCACCAATGACGGCTCAAAAAATTAGCCGACAATAATTACAGCCCTGTTAAATGATTACTTAAAAATTTGCTGATTGCTCAGTTATATTTTTATTGGGTGTCTCTAATGGCCTCAAAATTTAAAATTATTTTTACAAAGAACTCAACAGGAGGGATACAATTTGGAAGCTGGAATAGTGGGTTTAGGGAAAATGGGGAAAAATCTGGCCCTGAATATGATGGATAGCGGACATGATGTTGTAGCCTATAATCGAACCCCGAAGAAAGTAAAAAACATTGAGAAGAAAGGAGCAGAGGGTGCTTACAGCCTGGAAGAGCTGACGGAAAAGCTCTCATCCCCCCGGGTTATCTGGGTGATGGTCCCCGCCGGAGATCCCGTACAGGATATTATAACCCGGCTGTCTTCTCTGCTGAAAGCAGGAGACATAATAGTCGATGGTGGAAATTCTCATTTTAAGAAAACCCTGAAGAGAGATCAGATGCTGGGTGATAAAGGTATTGAGTTGGTCGATGCCGGAACATCCGGAGGTGTAACAGGAGCACGACATGGAGCCTGCATGATGGTAGGAGCTTCTGAAGATATCTATGAATACCTGGAACCGCTTATTGATGATATCACCGTGGAAGATGGCTGCATTCACACCGGTGTAACCGGCAGCGGACATTTTGTCAAAATGGTACACAATGGCATCGAATACGGAATGCTGGAAGCTATAGGTGAAGGTTTTGAAGTTCTGGAGGCCAGCGAATTCGATCTGAATTTTGAAGATATAGCCAATGTCTGGAATAACGGATCGGTGATTGAAAGCTGGCTGATAGAATTGACCAAAAATGTCTTCGAGGACAGAGGGAATCTTGAAGATGTCAAACCAGTCATAGACTCTTCCGGCGAGGGCAAATGGACAGTGGAAGAAGCAATAGATTTGGGGCTCTCAGTGCCCGTGCTGGCCGAGGCTTTGATGGTAAGGTATCGAACCCAGCAGGATGAAAGCTTTGGCGCAAAGCTGATAGCAGCTCTCAGAAATCAATTTGGAGGGCATAACGTTGAAAGCAAATAAAACACCCGAAACTTTGCAGCTAGTTATTTTTGGTGGGACCGGGAATTTAAGCAGGAGCAAATTGTTCCCCAGTCTTTACAGCCTTTTCAGACGGGGGGAACTACCCGAGAATCTGACTCTGCTCGGTCTGGGCAGAAGATACAGCGATGAATCCGAATATTTGAACGCGCTCTCCCGGAAGGCTAAAAGTGTACTGGATAATTACAGCAAAGAAATCTGGCAGGAATTCAGTCGACATATCAGCTATCAACGCTTTGATTTTCGCAGCCGGGATTGCTACCGAAATTTGAAAAAAAGCTTAAAAAAGCTGACGATTCTTCAGCTTCTCTGACCTCGAATCTGATTTTTTATCTGGCAGCTGCTCCCCAGCATTTCGGAACCATTACGGAGTTTCTGGCTAAATACGGTCTACTAAAATCGGAAACGGAAAACTGGCCCAGGGTGGTATATGAAAAACCCTTCGGATATGATCTCGATTCCGCCGTAAGATATAATAAGCAGGTCAGAAATTTTGTGCCTGAAGAAAATATTTACAGGATTGATCATTACCTGGGTAAACAGATGATTCAAAACATCTTTGTCATCCGTTTCGCCAATGCTCTTTTTGAACCCGTATGGAATCGAAATCATATCGATAATATTCAAATAATCTCAACGGAAAAAGGCGGAGTTAAAAAACGAGGTAAGTATTATGATGAGGCGGGGGCAATGCGCGACATGATGCAAAGTCATCTGCTGCAGATGCTGGCTATGGTGAGTATGGAGCCGCCGGCAGATATGACGCCTGAATGCATACGAAGGGAAAAATTTAAAATTTTTAAATCTCTGGCTTCACCTCATCCTGAAAATATCGAAAATGAACTCGTTCTTGGACAGTATGTTTCTGGAAGCCTTGAAGGAAATTCCGTTCAATCATATCGGGATGAACCCGATATAAGAAAAGACTCCCTAACCGAAACTTTTGCAGCTTTTAAGCTTTACATCGACAGTCTCAGATGGCAGGGTGTGCCATTTTATCTCAAGACGGGAAAAAGGCTGGCCGAAAAGAGAGCAGAGATAATAGTAGAGTTTGAACCTTCTTTCCATCCCGCTCTGGAAAAAAATCTGAATCCGGATCATTCCAATATTTTGAGAATGACCGTCCAGCCCAAAGAAGGAGTTTCTCTGCAGTTCAATGCAAAAAAACCAGGAAAAAAGCATAAGACAATCCCGGTAAATATGGATTTTTGCCAGAACTGCAAAAAGGATTTCAATTCACCGGCCGCCTATGAAGAGATTTTCACCGGGCTTTTCCGCGGTGATCAAAGCCTTTTCACTCACTGGCAGGAAATCAAGCACTCCTGGCAGTTCATAGACAATGTGAAAAAATCAGCAGAAAAAGCAGATATCCCTATTATCAGTTATGATGCAGGCACCAGAGGACCGATTGAAGCTGATAGACTTCTTGAAAAAGATGGAAGAGGATGGTGGGATAAGGTGAAAAGTTATGAAAATTTATGATATTTCGATGGCTATAGATTCAAAAATGCCGGTTTACAAAGGAAGAAAAATTAAAAAACCTGAGTTTAAAACTATCAGCGATCATAAAAGCAATACCGTCCACGAAAGTGAAATAACACTCAATGTTCATACCGGCACTCACTTAGATACACCTCTGCATATGCTTCCTGGCGGAGCTGACACAACACAGCTGGAAGAAGAGTTCATTTTTTCCTGCCAGGTGTTGGATTTGACCAAAGTGAAAAAAAAGATAACTGCCGATGATCTCAAATTTCACAGAGTGAAGAATTCCGAATTTATACTTCTTAAAACCAGAAATTCAAGGCCGGGTTTTCTGAAGAAAAATCCCAAAAATTTTGTATATGTCGCGGAGAGTGCAGCCCTAAAGCTGAGCGAGATCAATCCTGAGGGCGTGGGAATTGATGCGCTGGGAATAGAGAGAAATCAGCCGAATCATCCCACTCATCGGACTTTATTGCAGAATAGTATTATTATTCTGGAAGGACTTAGGCTGAATAATATTCCAGCCGGGAGCTACCAACTGATTCTCGCTCCCTTAAAACTCAATAATCTGGAAGGGGCTCCGGCCAGAGCTTTATTAGTGACAGAAGAACAATCTTAATTCAGCAGAAAAATTTGGTGTTAAAAAAGCCCGACCGCGGGAAGTGACTTCCTGAGGTCGGGCTTTTCATTATCATATTTTTTTAGGCAGGATTTTACTCCTCAAAATAAGCTTCTGTGGCTCTTAACTGTTCTCTAGGATGATGAATTAAACCACTAACATCTTCATTTACTGCATTTATTTGAACTTCGCTGTGCAGAAATATCCAGGGAGCATTTTCCCAGATTTCCTCGATGGCTTCAGTGTAAAGCTCTTCTCTGTGTTCTGTATCAGTACTAACCCTGGCTTCATCCAGCCGCTCATCCACCTCGGGATAATCTGCATAGGCTCTGTTATTTCCGTAAGGAACCCATTCATCCGAGTGCAGGAGTGCATAAAGTCCATAATCAGCATCTCCCGTGACAGTACCCCAGCCGAGCATGAAAAGTTCGTGTTCTGATTCTTCCGGCGGCACATCCATAAATTCCAGATAAGTAGCCCATTCGAGGGTTTGAAGTTCTATATCAATTCCCACATCTGCTAACTGGCTCTCTACAGCCTGAGCTATAGTCTCATCCATCATGTATCTTCCTACAGGGTGATGAAAAGTCACTTCAAAACCATCTTCGTAACCGGCTTCAGCCAGCAGTTCCTGGGCTTTTTCCGGATCGTAATCATAAACTTCCTGTCCGGAATAACCAAATATATCCGGGGAAATTGGAGCGTCAGAAGGACGACCTGCTCCTTCCATCACCTGCTCCACTATAGCCTCGTTGTCGACAGCATAATTCAAGGCTCTTCTAACTCTGGAATCATCCAGGGGTTCTTTCTGATGGTTCATGCCGATGTAAATAGTTCTAAGGCTGGACTGCTGAACTACATCGACACCCTCTACTCCTTCCAGCCTTTCCATCTCGTGAGGGGGAACGAACATAGTGGCATCAACCTCCCCGGTTTCCACCTGAACAACCCGGGTGGAATCCTCGGGGACTATGTGAAATATTAGGGTATCCAGATGAGCGTTATCGCCCCAGTAATCCTCATTTCTCTCCAGAATTACCTCTTCTCCCCTCGTCCACTCAACAAATTCGAAGGGACCGGTGCCTACGGGGTTGACGCTTAACTCCTCCCCATACTCTTCAGCAGCTCTGGGGCTGACCATGCTCAAAAATTCATGAGATAGATGTGCCATCAGTGGAGCAAAAGGTTCTTCGGTCTCCAGTCTAACTGTATAATCATCGATCACCTCAATATTTTCGACCTCATCGATCAGAAAAGAAAAGGGAGCTTCTTCTTCCAGAATCCGCTCTAAATTGAATTTTACCGCCTCTGCATCAAAATAAGCTCCATCATGAAATTCAATGCCCTCTCTCAGATGAATATCATACTGAAGCCCATCATCTGAAACTTCGTATCCTTCAGCAAGTTCAGGAACTATCTCCCCCTCGGGGGTCATATCAAAAAGGCCCTCAAGAGCATGCAGCATAACGGTGGCTGCGGGTGAGGAATTTGCCTCAGCTGGATCGAGAGATTCCGGATCAGCGCCTATTGAGATATCCAGATCTCCGCCTTCCTGTGCCTGAACTGCACCTGCCAGGGGCAGAACCAAAACCACTGCAGCTGCCACGGCCAAGACCAAAATTTTTCTGCTCATAAAATAATATCACTCCTGTTTTGGTTTTATGCTTCAATTTTTAAATTTCAATATTTATGAATATTTTCCTTCCTTTATACCGTAAATTATATTGCTTTCAAAAATTTTTTAATCAAATTACCCTCTGCCCTGCCTGAGAGCAGAGGGTGGGAAAAAGCAATCTACTCAATTTCTACATCATTGAGATAGGGTCGTCCGTTTTCGGACACAATTAATCCGCTGATATTATCACGATGAGCAAGATACTGATAATTGCTCCAGAGTGGCACGATCCCTTTGTCTTCCCAGACTTTTTCCGAAACTTCTCCCCATAGCTCAGCGCCTCTTTCTTCATCTGGCTCAACACCGGCTTCAGCGATCAAATCATCAGCACGGGTTGGGGTCCAGGGGGCGTAATCGCCGCCCTCGGTCAGGTTCTGCGGCCAGATTCCACCCGGATCAAGCCAGGTCCAGTTGTTGAGAATCACTTCAAAATCTCCCTGTTCCTGCATATCGTCTATATAAGCTTTTTCATATTCTCTCAAACTCACATCCATGCCAACTTCTTCCAGCTGGGCCTGCATGATCGGTCCTGACCTTCTCTCAACCGGATGTTCAGAATCAACCATCATCTCAAATTCCAGGCGTTCACCGTCTTTAGTCATATAACCTTCTTCATCTTCTTCCCAGCCAGCCTCCTCGAGCAGTTCTCTGGCCAGCTCTGGATTATGCTGATGATCCTGGCTCAGCATTTCTTCTGTGGGTTCATGATGGCGCATCATGGCCGGGCCAACTATACTGAAGACGGGTTCGATGACTCCATCCAACCCCGTTTCCAGCTCTTCTCGATCAACTGCATAGGCCAGTGCTGCCCTCACGTTGTAATCATCGAAGGGCTCGACTGTGTGATTGATATCGAGATAGGCTACAGTTTCTTCCAGATATTCAATTACTTCAATCTCAGGCGCCTCTTCCAGCAGAGGAAGCATTTCAGCCGGTATATCTTCGATAATGTCGACGCCACCGGCCTGAAGTTCTTCCACCCTGGTGAAATCTTCAGGTATGAAACGAACTCTGTATTCGCTAAAATTGAAGGCTTCATTATTTTCCACGAAGGGCAGGCTATCCTGATAATCATCAAATCTGGTCATATCTATATGAGAACCTTCCACCCACTCCTCGATTTTGAAAGGACCGCTGCCAACCGGTTCTCTGTCGAAATCGTCAGCCCCCAACTCTTCAGCAGCTTCGACATCGACCGGACCATCGTAACTGGTCTGCATATTTACATATATGCCGGGGGAAGGTTCTTCCAGCTCGAGTACAACGGTATCACCCTCGACATGCTTTTCCGCCAGCGGATCCCAGTCAAAGGCATAGGGACTTTTTTCTATCCTGCGGGCCAGAGAATCGGCGAATGCTTTGGCGGTGAGATTTCTGCCGCTGTGAAACTGCCATTCAGGATCGAGTGTTACCTCTATATAGCTCAAATCATCGGCAGGCTCGATCTCTGCAACTCCGTGCGGCAGAACTTCATCATTTTCCAGCCCCATGCTCATAGGTGCGGCAAACAGCATATCATGGACAAAATTGTAAATGGTTACAGTCTGATGAGGGTCCAGATTGCCGGGTTCTCCAGGAATACCAACTACCAGCCTGTCATCATCTGCTGCAGCCTCCTCGACGGGCAGCATAACAACTCCCAGTCCGATTACAATAATGAGAGCTGCCAGCAGCATTATCCTCTTTTTTCCGGGATTATAAAACAAATTATTACCTCCTCTTTTACTCAAAAATTATTATGTTCAGCTCTTTTTACTTCTTCACCAGTTCGGGCAAATTATTGCCCTTTGTCTGTCCTTTTTATATCCCCTCCCTCTTCTGTTTAGTCAGGTATGTTGGGATCAAGAATATCTCTCAGGCCAACCCCCATCAGGTTAAAGCCGAGTACAGTCCAGACCAGTGCCAGGCCGGGAAAAATGGACTGCCAGGGAGCTACCCTGATAAAATCCATTCCCTCGTTGAGCATGACCCCCCAGTCGGGCGCCGGCGGCTGTGCTCCCAGTCCCAAAAAACCCAGGGCTGTAGAAGCAATAATAGCATGGGGAAGCTGCAGGGTAACCAGAACTATGATGGCTGAAAGAATATTGGGAAGAAGATGTCTGAATATCATGCGTCCGGTACTCATACCGGAAGCATGGGCTGCTTCTATATATAGCTCAGTTTTTGTAGAACGGGTTTTTGAACGAACCACTCTGGCCAGCTGCGGCCAGGATATAAGAGCCAGAGCAATTATTACGTTATTAAGACTGGGACCTAAAAGCATGACTATTGCCAGGGCAAAAACGACCGGCGGAAGCGACCAGGTCACATCAGATATGTAAGCTATTAAGCTGTCAATAATTCCTTCAGCCAGGCCAGCCATCAATCCCAGGGTGATCCCAATAAAGCTGGTGATTCCCACAATCATAAAACCGACCTTTAATGCCAGTCGGGATCCATAGATTATCCGGGAAAAAAGACAGCGACCATAATGATCGGTTCCCAGCGGATACCGGCCTGACGGTGGCTCAAGAGTTCGAGCAACATCCATCTCCTGATAGGGTTGAACTGCCAAAAATTCGGCTAAAATGGCAACAATAAAAACTGTTAAAACCATGATAAAACCGACGGCAAAGATTCGGTTGCCGAGACAGCGCCTGAGATATTTAAAAAAACCTTTTATGCTGGGAGTCATAAAATTGTACCTCCAACATCAGTCGTAACGAATAGTAGGATCCAAAACAGCACAGACAATGTCACCAAGGGTGTTGGATATAACGGTAATTACAGCTATTATAAAGACGATACCCTGCACTATCGGCAAATCCTGAGAAGAGATAGCCTGCCAGAGCAGTCGACCCATTCCCGGCCAGGCGAAAACAGTCTCCACTACCACCGTGCCTCCTATGAGCCAGGGGATCGAAAGAAAAAAGACGACAGTTACCGGAATCAATGCATTTCTAAGAACGTGCTTAAGCATAATTGTGCGAGCATGCAGACCCTTAGCCCGGGCAGTCCTAACATATTGTTCCCTCAATACTTCTAGGACTTCAGATCTGGTCAGTCTCATAGTAGTCGCCATCAGGGGCAGGGCCAGCGCCAGCATCGGTAAAATCACCGAGATAGGACCTTCATAGCCGGAAACTGGAAAAATTGGAAATCTGATAGCAAACAAAAGAATTAATATTATTCCCAGCCAAAAATCGGGCAGCGAGCGCAAAACCACCGTTCCCACCACCAGAAACTTATCCAGAAAACCACCCCGCTTGACGGCAACTATCATACCTATAGCGATTCCCAGAGTATAACGCAAAATCAAAGCTGTGATGGTGAGATAAAGCGTGAAGAAAAGCCGGGTTGATATCAAACGATTTACAGGCTGCCGGGTCTGAATAGAAGTTCCCATATCACCGCGCAAAATGTTCGTAAACCAAACAAAAAACTGTTCATAAAGCGGTCTGTCCAGCCCCCACTGCTCTCTCAAAGCTTCAATCTCTTCGGAAGGAAGCCGAGGGTCGGCTACCATCCGCACAGGATCACCCGGCATAGCATGAACTATAGCAAATATCAAAACCGATACTGTTATAACAGTGAGTATTCCCCAGAGTATTCTTCTAATTATGTATTGTGTCATGACCATCCTCCTGATTTACGGCTGGATGTACTACCTTTACAATTCAAACTTTATTCACTACTATTATTGGAATTATTTATTAGAATTATACCTTAAACTCAGCTTTAAATCAAAAATTTTGATCAGCCGATTTAATCAGAAGGATTTCAGTCCCTATTTTTTATGGATCTTCTTGTCTTCAGTTGGTAAATAGGGGTCTCAAAAAACTTATTTAATTAT
>CAYTDP010000009.1:0-46922 GCA_964436625.1 uncultured Halanaerobiaceae bacterium
AGGTGAGCAGTTATCGC
This sequence comes from uncultured Halanaerobiaceae bacterium, assembly GCA_964436625.1. Taxonomy (GTDB): domain Bacteria; phylum Bacillota; class Halanaerobiia; order Halanaerobiales; family Halarsenatibacteraceae; genus Halarsenatibacter. Next base: position 18 of record CAYTDP010000009.1, read on the forward strand.
TTTAAAAGAATATGCCGTAAATTTGATTAACGGTTATGGAGAAGATCCAGAATAGTATTCACTCCTGCCGCCAGTTTACGGGCACCTGTTTACCCGGCCTGATGCCGCTTAAGCTGACCCGGGAGCTGTAGGCAGAGATGATCACGCCTGCATCCCGTGCTGCCTTCAGGCTGTCGGCGAAGTCGGGATCTATCTCCCGGCAGGGCCGGAAGCTGGCAGCATCATCCCTGCCCAGGAGAAAGAGAACCATGGCTCTGCCCCCGGTCTCCTGCTGCCATCTAATCAATTCTTCGACATGACGCCGTCCCCGGCTGGTCACTGCATCAGGAAAACAGGCGATATCCTCCCGCACCCAGGTGACGCTTTTAACCTCCAGCAGAAGCTGGTTTTCACCGTCTTCTTTTTGATTCACATCATCTTCTTCAACTTCTGTTTTCATACCTTTTCTTTTCAGCAGAAAATCAAAACGAGAGCTGCCCCAGCTGAATTCGCTCTTTTGTAGCTGCCAGTCTTCAAGCTGGTTGAAAGCACCTGTTTTGAGGCCCAGTTCGACCACGCGATTGGCCCGATGAGAATTGATCGAGACCAGAGTGCCGTCAACAGAAGCCAGCACGGCCGTGCCCTCCGTTTTTCTATCCGATTTTTCGGCCGGATGGTAGTAGATCATGCGGTCGGGAACGGCTATCTCCGGCAGCCTGCCCGGATCGGCCAGATAGATTTTTCGCCTTTTTTCGGTAAAACAGCATCTGCAGTCGAGTACAAAGCGATTCGGTCTGTCAATGATTTTGGCCCTGTACAGAGGCCGGGGTATTTCTATTTCAGCGGTATTTTTAGTGATGGAATCACCTCCCGATAGGAGTTTGCAGACTTTGTATTCTTTGCCTCATGAGCTCCTCGAGAAAAACAAAACAAAACAAAACAAAACAAAACAAATAACCGGCCGGCAGCGCTTACTGCCGGCCGGAAATCCAGCTGGAGAATCAAAAAGTTTTTTCACTTATCAGTACAGATCCAAACGCCGATCAGGCCAGATCTATTTCATCGCAGAGGTAGACATCCTGGATGCTGTTGAGTATTTCAATACCTTCTTCCATCGGTCTCTGGAAGGCCTTGCGTCCGGTTATAAGTCCCATACCGCCGGCCCGTTTGTTGATGACAGCGGTTCTGACAACCTGTTCAAGATCGTTTTCACCTGAAGCGCCGCCGGAGTTGATCAGACCGATGCGGCCGTTATAGCAGTTGAGCACCTGATAGCGGGTGAGATCGATGGGATGGTCGGAGGTCAGCTCCTCATAAACAAGATCATCGGTGCGGCCGAAATCGAGCTCGCGATAGCCATCGTTTGTTTCCGGCTGCTTTTGCTTGACGATATCGGCTTCAAGTGTCGAGGCCAGGTGGTTGGCCTGACCGGTTAGATCAGCAGCGGTGTGATAATCCTCTTCCTCAGTTTTGAATTCGTTGTTGCGCAGATAGGCCCAAAGCACGGTGACCATACCCAGTTCGTGGGCATATTCGAAGGCTTCAGCCACTTCCTGAATTTGACGGTTGCTCTCGGGAGAACCGAAATAAATTGTGGCCCCCACACCGGCAGCTCCCAGTTCGAAAGCTCTTTCCACGCTTGAGAAGAAGATCTGATCATATCGTTTGGGATAGCTGAGCAGTTCGTTGTGGTTTAACTTCACAATAAAGGGAATTTTGTGGGCATACTGTCGGGAAACGCTGCCCAAAACTCCCAGGGTGGAGGCGACAGCATTGCAGCCTCCTTCGACGGCCAGTCTGGCTATGTTTTCGGGGTCGAAATAATCAGGGTTGGGGGCGAAAGATGCGCCGCCCGAATGCTCTATACCCTGGTCGACAGGCAGAATAGAGATATAGCCGCTGCCGCCCAGGCGGCCGTGATCGATGATGCTCTGCAGATTTCTCAATACCTGAGGTGAGCGATCTGTGCGGGCGAAAACTCTGTCCACCACATCCGGACCTGGCTCAACCAATTTTTCCCTGGGATAGGTCGTGCTCTCGTGTTCGAGCAGATATTCAGCCTCTTCTCCTAAAAGATCAGCAATCTCTTCATAATCGAGCATGTTTTATGCCTCCTCTGCCAGCTTATAATTGTATCCATAATCATTTATGCTAGCTCAATACTATTATAACTCATTTCCCCCCTATATCCAAACCTTTTTTGTCGCTTTTATCGACAGCCTGAATGCGACCTTTAGTTTCGAAAATTTTCATTCTTCAACAAGGTTTTTCCGTCTTAATATTTAATTTTACTTATAGAGCTTTTTAACCAGGTATCTGCAGAGGAGCTGCAGCTGCTGATGCTGAATTATCACTGCTGAGGCGGGAACGGGAAAAGGGGTGTATTATAGATATGAGAATAGAAGATCATCCGGTGCTGGATTTTGAGCGCCCGGAGAAGGATAAGATCACATTTTATTATGAGGATAAGGAAATAGAGGCTTATCGCGGAGAGACCATAGCAGCAGCGCTTCATGCTGCCGGGGTAAGAGAGTTAAAAAAGAGTCTTCATCATGATCGGCCCCGCGGTTTTTTTTGCGCCATTGGCAACTGCTCGTCCTGTTATATGATCGTCGACGGGCGCCGCAATGTCAAAACCTGTGTCACCAGGGTTGAAGAGGGCATGGTGGTTGAGGAGCAGAAAGGGAATAGAGGTGATAGTCGTTGAGAGAGTGCAATCTGGCTATCGTCGGCGGAGGACCGGCCGGTCTGGCGGCCGCGCTCAGGGCTGCTGAGCTGGGGCTGGAAGATATTGTCCTGCTCGAACGCGATGATTTTCTGGGCGGGCAGCTGGTCAAGCAGACCCATAAATTTTTCGGCGCCCATGATGAGTATGCCGGAATGCGCGGCATTGAGATAGCCGAACATTTTCGTCAGAAACTTTCCCAAAAAGATGAAGTAGATGTTCTTCTGGGGTCGCCGGCCCAGGGTTTTTATGAAGATGATGTTCTGACCTACACAGACGGTGAAAAAATGAACAGGCTGAAGCCGGAGCGGTTGATTTTAGCTCCCGGGGCCTCGGAAAAAATGCTGGCCTTTCCGGGCAATGATCTGCCGGGGGTGTACGGAGCTGGAGCTGTGCAGACACTGATGAATCAGTACGGGATTCGTCCCGGTGAAAACGTTTTGATGGTCGGCGGGGGCAATATAGGTCTGATCGTCGCCTATCAGCTTCTGCAGGCTGATATTGGAGTGGCAGCTGTGGTCGAAGCGGAAAACAAAGTCGGCGGTTATGCCGTTCATGCCACCAAGATAAGACGCTGTGGAGTGCCTATTTTGACACGCCATACCCTAATTAGAGCTAGAGGAGAACGGGAGGTCGAAGGGGCGGTAATTCAGGAGATAGATGAGAACTGGCAGCCGGCAGCGGGAACCGAACGCGAGCTGGATGTCGACACCATATGCCTGGCGGTGGGGCTTTCTCCCCAGGTTGATCTCGCTGTTCAGGCCGGCTGTGAGATGGTTTATTCTCCGCTTCTGGGTGGAGATGTTCCCTGGCGTGATTCCTCGCTGAGGACCAGCCGCGAGATGGTCTTCGTCGCCGGTGATGCCGCGGGTGTTGAAGAGGCCACTGCGGCCATCCTGGAGGGAGAGCTGTCTGCTGCCCGGGCAGCGGAAGATATTTTTCAAAAAAAGAGCGGTCCGACCGACCGGTTTTCCGATGCCATCGAAAAAGCTCGCGAGAGCGGCAGGGAGGCCCGGGCTGGCCTGGAGGAGCTGCGCGGCGGACCGATAAGTTCCGAAATCAGAGAGGGGATCGCCCGTTTGAGGAGGAAAAAAGATGTTGAAAAAGACAGGTATTCCCGCAGAAGCTGATCTCGATAAGGCGCTGCCTTCCCGGGAGCGGCTGGAAGAGGGGCCGGTGGCCGTTTTTGAATGTTTCGAAGAGATCCCATGCGACCCCTGTTATTATTCCTGTCCCGTGGAGGCGGTTGATGAGTTTGAAGATATAAACGAACTGCCCGAGCTGGATTCTGAAGCTTGTACCGGCTGCGGACGCTGTATTGCGGCCTGTCCCGGTCTGGCGGCTTTTGTGCTGGATTTTACCTACAGCGAGGATAAAGGTCTGATAGGTCTTCCCTATGAATTTACTCCGCTGCCGCAGGAGGGAGAGGAAGTCATTGCTCTCGACCACGCCGGTGAAAAGACAGCCCGGGCCGAGGTGGTGCGCGTAAATACCTACCGGGGTTCGCAGAAGACACCGGTGGTCTGGCTGGCCGTGGAAAAGAATAGGCTGGCCCGGACCAGACATTTTCGACGACTAAAGGAGGATGAGGAATGAGAGAAGGTGGCAGATCTGTAAAAGGCGATCCGGGGAATAAGAGCGATATCGAAATTTATGAGGAAGATGAGGAGACGATAATCTGCAGGTGTGAGGATATAACTCTGGCCGAAATCAAACGGGTCGTGGCCGAGGGTTATATCACTGTCGAGGAGATAAAGCGCAAAACCAGGTTGAGCATGGGTCCCTGCCAGGGTCGTACCTGTCTGCAGCTTATCTCGGCCATCCTGGCCCGGGAACTCGACCGGGATCAGGAGGAGATCGATCTGCCGGTAAGTCGCCCGCCGCTGGAAGGGGTCGAACTGGGTGTACTGGCCGCCCGATCTGGAGGCGGTGAAAGCGATGGTTGATACAGCCGAAGCTGTTATCATCGGCGGAGGTGTTGTCGGTCTGGCCACGGCTTTCAATCTGGCCCGCCAGGGCCGCGATGATATAGTGGTGCTGGAAAAATCCTATCCGGGCAGCGGTGCTACCGGGCGCTGCGGAGCCGGCATCCGCCAGCAGTGGGGAACTGAGATGAACTGCCGGCTGGCCCGGGGCAGCATGGATATTTTTGAAAACCTGGAAGCCAGGCTCGGTTATGAGGATGATATCGGTCTCAAACAGAAGGGTTACCTGCTTTTAGCCTTTTCGAAGGAGGAGATGGAACAGTTTCGGCAGAATATAGAGCTGCAGAGAAGCCTGGATATTCCCTCCCGCGAAGTCACTCCGGAAGAGGCTGAGGAGCTGGTTCCTCATCTCAACACCCGCCGGGTGGTTGGAGGAGCTTTCTGCCCAACCGATGGCCATGCTGACCCTTTCAAAGTGGTGGATGCATATGTAAAGGCCTGCCGGAGAGCAGGGGTAGAGATCAGGACCTATACACGGGCTTTAGATATCGAGCTGGATAATTCGGGCCGGGTGGCAGCAGTGATCACCGAGGACGGCAAAATAAGCACACGCCAGGTGGTCAATGCCGCCGGAGGCAGGGCCGGTCAGGTGGGTGAGATGGTCGGACTCGATCTGCCGGTCAAATCCGAAAGACACGAGATTCTTGTTACCGAGCGGTCCGAACCGATACAGGGCCCGATGGTCATGTCTTTTTCCTATAATATTTACTGCCAGCAGACCCCTAAAGGGCCTTTTGTCATGGGGTTTGGGGATCCGGACGAGCCCGAAAGCTTAAATATAAATTCGAGCTGGCATTTTCTGGAGGAGATGGCGGAAAAAGCGGTCAACCTGCTGCCGCCGCTGGCCGAACTCAGAGTGCTGCGTCAGTGGGCCGGGCTTTATTGCCTCACACCCGATCATCAGCCCATAATAGATCAGCCCGAGGAGGTCCCCGGCTTTTATATGGCGGTCGGTTTCAGCGGGCACGGCTTTATGATAGCGCCCATGACGGCTATAATTCTGGCCGAAATGATGACCGATCAAAAGCCGCGGCTCGATCTGGATCTCGAGTTAAAGAGGTTCGAGCGAGGTGATCTAATCCTGGAGCCTTCCGTGGTATGAGAGTTTTATATTTTACAGTATGAAAATAAGTATTTTTGACGCACCTGTCTACCAGCTGAAGACAAGAAGATCCTAAACTTATTTTATCAAAAAATATAATCTGAGGTGAGAAATTTATTATGAGCAAAAACAGAATTTTCGAGCTGGAAAGGCCGGAAAACGAGCCGGTTCTCGATTATGCTCCCGGCAGCGAGGAACGACAGGAGCTGAAGGAGGAGCTGGCCAGGCTCAGAGAACAGGATCCGATCGAGATTCCCCTCAACATCGGGGGAGAAGAGGTAAAAACGGGCGATCTGGTCGATATAAGATGCCCGCATGATCACAGCATTCTGCTGGCCCGCTACCATCGGGCCGGGGCCGAAGAGGCCGAGATGGCCGTAGAAGCTGCGCTCGAGGCCAGAGAAAGCTGGAACCTGCTTGACTGGGAGGACAGAGTAAGTATCTTCGAGCGGGCCGCATCTCTGCTTTCAGGCCCCTGGCGGGCGACGTTGAATGCCTCCACCATGCTGGGCCAGAGCAAGAGCGCCCATCAGGCCGAGATCGATTCTGCCTGCGAATTGATCGACTTTCTCCGTTTCAACAATTATTTCCTGAGCCAGCTTTACAGCAATCAGCCAGCTTCTACCGAGACCGAGATCAACATGATGGAATACAGACCGCTCGAGGGATTTGTATTTGCAGTCACCCCCTTCAATTTTACCTCTATAGCCGGAAATCTGCCCGGAGCGCCGGCTGTCTGCGGAAATACAGCAGTCTGGAAGCCTGCTTCTTCTGCCGTCTATTCCAACTACTATTATTTTAAGCTTCTGCAGGAAGCCGGCCTGCCCGCCGGAGTGATCAACTTTCTGCCGGGCAAAGGCAGGGAGATAGGACCTGTAATTCTTGGCAGCGAAGAGCTGGCCGGAGTCCACTTCACGGGGTCAACTTCAACCTTTCGGGAGATATGGAGCCAGGTCGGCCAGAATATCGAAAATTATCGCGACTATCCCCGTCTTGTGGGTGAGACAGGCGGCAAGGATTTCGTCATCGCCCATGATAGCGCCGATCCCGATGAGCTGATGACCGCCCTTATTAGAGGAGCCTATGAATATCAGGGGCAGAAGTGCTCGGCCATCTCCAGAGCCTATATTCCCGAGGATTACTGGGACGATATGGAGGAGGAGCTTCTGCAGAGGATAGATAATCTGACTATGGGCGATGTTGAGGACTTCAGCAACTTTGTCAATGCCGTGATAGATGAAGCTGCCTTCGAGAAGATCACCGATTATATAGAGGCCGCCCGGGAGGCGGGTGAAGCTGAAATAATCTGCGGCGGAGATTATGACGACAGCGAGGGCTACTTTATCGAGCCGACAGTGATTCTGGCGCGCTCTCCCCGCTATCAAACGATGCGGGAGGAGATATTCGGTCCGGTGCTGACGATCTATCTTTACGATGAGGAAAGTTTTGTGGAGATACTCGAGCTCTGCGATGATACCTCACCTTACGGTCTTACCGGAGCCATATTTGCCCGCGATCGGGAGGCTGTCGATCTGGCCCGCGAGAAGCTCACCTATGCGGCCGGCAACTTTTATATAAACGATAAACCCACCGGTGCTGTGGTCGGCCGTCAACCCTTCGGTGGTGCCCGAGCTTCAGGGACCAACGACAAAGCCGGCAGCCGCTGGAATTTGATGCGCTGGCTTTCACCCAGAACCATCAAAGAAAATCTGCGCCCTCCCCGGGATCATGGCTATCCCTTTCTGGATGAAGAATAGAACCCTGCGAAATTCGCCGCTGCAGCCGCTTGATTAAAAATCACAAAGATCCAGAAATTAAAAAACCCCCGACGGAGAGCTCAGTCCGCCGGGGGTTTATGAATGCCTGAATATTTAACTGCAGCGGGACCAGCCGCAGCTGCGGCAGACCACGCAGCCTCCATCGCTCTCGAGCTGGCTGTCGCAGTCGGGGCAGGTCCGCTCTTTCGAGAGGCGGGCAGGTTGAAAACCGGAAAAGTCGGGTTCCGAATTTTCTCTATCGTCATCTTCGTCCCCGGCCGCGGCGCGGGCGGTTTTCTGCTTTACAATCTCCGAGTTGTGCAGGATATCATCGAGATTTATCTCGTCACCATCGGTTTTTTCGGCAAAATCCTCAAGGGCCCGACCTATGGCATCGGGACAGGAGAGGTTATGGACTTCTTCTCTGATCATGGCCGCCTCGCAGCGGATTCCCTTGAGCTGTCTGCTTATCTCCTCTAAGGCCACCCCGCTGCGCAGAGCCAGCGAAGCCAGTCTGCTGATAGCTTCCGACTGGGCATGACAACCGCCGCCCTTGCCGGTGGTGGTAAAGACCTCACAGATGCCGACATCATCAGAGTTGATGGTTATATAAAGTTTGCCGCAGCCGATCTCCGTCTTCTCGGTAGTTCCCACTGTGACCTGAGGTCTTTCTCGCTTGGTGAGGCCGGATTTTTTGGCCGGTTTTTGCCGCGAATCATCGGTGGTCAGTACCTGTTCGGAGCGGCTGCCGTCGCGGTAGATGGTAACACCTTTACAGCCCAGCTCGTAGGCCAGTCGATAGACCTCGCGCACATCATCGATGGTGGCATCATTTCTGAAGTTGACGGTTTTGCTCACCGCATTATCGACGTTTTTCTGGAAAGCCGCCTGAGTTCTCACATGCCATTCGGGACTGATATCATGAGCGGTGACGAAGATATCTCTGATATCGCGGGGAATTTTCTCCATATCCTGAATCGAGTTCCGCCCGGTCAGGCTGTCGATCAGCTCATCGCTCAATATGCCCCGCTTTTCCGCCATCTCTTTAAAAACAGGATGAACTTCGATCAGGGTGTCATCCAGCACGTTGCGCTCATAACAGAGGGCGAAGATGGGCTCGATGCCGCTGCTGGTGTCGGCTAAGATGCTGATAGAGCCGGTGGGAGCAATAGTCGTTGTGGTGGCGTTGCGGTAGGGCTTATCGTAGATGCTGTCCTGATAGTTGGGAAAGGGACCGCGTTTTTCCGCCAGCCGGTGAGATTCAGAACGGGCGGTTTCGCGTATAAACTTCATAATCTCGCGGGCGGTATTCACCGCCGGTTTGCTGTCATAGGGCAGTCCCAGTTTGAGCAGCATATCGCTGTAACCCATAACTCCCAGACCTATCTTGCGGTTTCCCTCAACCATCTCCTCGATCTCGGCCAGGGGAAATTCGTTCATGTCTATGACGTTGTCGAGAAATCTCACGGCGGTACGGGTGGTTTTCTCCAGCTTATCATAATCTATCCCGGCCTGACCCGGCTCTCCTTTGACCATGCGGGAGAGGTTGATAGACCCTAAATTGCAGGCTTCGTAGGGCAAAAGCGGCTGCTCGCCGCAGGGGTTGGTGCTCTCAATTTCGCCCAGGGCGGGAGTGGGATTATCTTCATTGATGCGGTCGAGGAATATTATCCCCGGCTCTCCGTTGCCGTGGGCTTTTTCGACAACCATCTCGAATATCTCCCGGGCGTTTTCGCTGGCCACCGCCTCTTCGGTCCGGGGATTGATGAGCTCGTAGGTTCCTCCGGCTTCGACTGCCTTCATAAAGTCCTCGGTCAGGGCTACTGAGATATTGAAGTTATTGAGCTCATCCTCATCTTCCTTGCAGGAAATGAACTCGCGGATGTCGGGATGATCCACTCTCAAAACTCCCATATTGGCGCCGCGCCTTTTGCCGCCCTGCTTGACGGTGTCGGTAGCAGCATCGAATACGTGCATAAAAGAAACCGGCCCGCTGGCGACGCCGCCGGTCGAGCGCACGCGGTCATCTCTGGGGCGCAGACGAGAAAAGCTGAAGCCGGTGCCGCCCCCGCTTTTATGGATCAGGGCGGCATTTTTTATGGCCTCGAAAATATCTTCCATGCTGTCCTCAACGGGCAGCACAAAACAGGCGCTCAACTGCTGCAGATCATTGTCAGCGTTCATAAGCGTGGGGGAGTTGGGCAAAAACTCGAGCGCGGTCATGACGTCATAAAATTCCTGGGCGGCCGGTTCGACCGGTTCATCATATTTTTGATTGGCCCCGGCTATGTTCTGGGCCACCCGATAAAACATCTCTTCCGGAGTTTCTATTACTTCGCCTTCGCTATTTTTTTTCAGATAACGGGCTTTGAGTATCTGTTCGGCATTTTCGCTCAGTTCGATTTCTTTCCTGCGTTCCATAAATTTGCTCACACTCCCTATTAAAGTTTTGCCTTTCTCAAAATGCAGGCAGGAGAAAATCTTCCCGCCTATAATTTTATTAAAGAAGATTATGATGAGAAAAAAATTCAAAATGGATAAAAAAGCCGGTTTTTCCGGTCTAAAATTTACAGGGGGTTTAATTATAATGATAGAAGGAAGTTTCAGTTTCAACGAAGTTCTTGAGATGGCCAAAGATATCGAAGAGAAGGGCGAGAAGTTTTATCAGAACCAGGCTGAACTGACCGATAACAGCGAGGCTGAAAAACTTTTCCAGCGGCTGGCTGCTGACGAGAACGATCATTACCGGCGCTTTCAAAAGATGCAGGAAGATTTCCAGCAGGAAACCGGCCGCGAGGATGAGTACGTGACTGACAGCGATGTCAGCGCCTATCTGGAAGCCCTGGTCGAATTCACGGTCTTTCCGGCCGACGAAGAGGAAAAAGTCGAGGTTCGGGATCTCGAAGAGGTCCTCGGCATGGCAATTCAGGCCGAAAAAGACTCTATATTGCTTTACACAGAGATGAAGGAGGATAATACCGGCACGACAGCCGAAGTTCTGGATAAATTGATAGAAGAAGAAAAAGAACATCTTGTAGATCTGCTCAGGCTCGATGCCGAAATATAATGTCTCATTACGCTTACATGCTGCTTTGCAGCGATGACACTATCTACACGGGCTATACGACTGATTTAAAGCGCCGGGTAAGAGAGCATAATGCCGGTGAAGGAGCTGCTTATACCCGGGGTCGAACTCCGGTTGTCCTCATTTACTGGGAGGAGTTTGATACCCGTTCCGGGGCACAAAAGCGGGAATATGCCCTCAAACAGCTGTCCCGTTCGGAAAAGGTGGCGTTAACTCATCCGGGGGAAAATCACCAAGAGGACGGGGTTCGGGTTCCAGAGTGATGTCGAACTCCTCCTCGACTCCTCTCTGCACCCTGCGCATTAGTTCGATCACCTCGGCGGCCTCTGCGCCGCCTTTTTCTATGAGATTCACTATAAAGCCGGCGTGTTTTTGGGAGACCATGGCGTTTCCGACACGACTGCCTTTAAAGCCAGCTGCTTCTATCAGACGTCCGGCGTAATCATCTTCCGGGCGCTTGAAGGTGCTGCCGGCGCTGGGACAGTCCATCGGCTGTTTGAGCCAGCGTTTGTATTCGAGCTCGGCCATTCTCTCCAGAATCTGTTCTTTATCGCCCCGGCTTAACTCCAGCACGGCCGAAACCGCTATAAGACCTTCCTGCTGCAGCCGGCTGCTGCGGTAAGAAAGCTCCAGTTCCTCTTTTTTCAGCCGGTAGGATCGTTTATCCTGCGGCGAAAAAACTTCCACCTCTTTTAAGACATCCTTCATCTGGCCTCCGTAAGCTCCAGCATTCATAAAAATTGCTCCGCCCAGGGTACCGGGTATACCGCTGGCGAACTCGAGCCCAGAAAGAGCGGACCGGGCGGAAATTTCGGCCAGTCGACTCAGCAAAATTCCGGCCTCAGCCTTTATCGAGCTGCCATCGATCTCAACCCGATCGAGATCGGAAAGTTCAACTACCGCTCCCCTTATACCCCTGTCTGCCACCAGCAGATTGCTGCCGGCTCCTGTCACCGACCAGGGAATATCAGCTGATTCGAGTTTTTTGAAGGCCTCCAGGGCGGCTTTACGCCGGCGGGGGTTTATGAATATATCAGCCGGCCCTCCGATGCGCAGACTGGTATGTCTGTTCATGGGTTCATCTTCGATGATCGAAATTAGTTCGTCTTCGGCAAAAGAAGAGATAAACCGCCGGTATCTATTCTGTTTATTCATTCTTTCCTGTGTCCTTTCCCGAGCTGATTTGCTCGCGCTGCAGAGAATTCAGCGCTTCTGTCACCAGAGAATCTATCTCGAGCTCTTCTTCCAGCTTTTTTACCCGTTTTAATCGGGGGCGGGTGATGGGATTTTCGGGTATGAAGAGGGTGCAGCAGTCCTCGTAAGGCCTTATCGAAATCGAATATGTGCCGATGTCGCGAGCCTGAGAGATGATATCCTGTTTGTCAGCTGTCAAAAGCGGCCGCAAAAGCGGCAGCTCTGAAGCAGCCGAGATAGTCCTGAGGCTGGCCAGCGTCTGACTGGCTACCTGACCTATGCTGTCGCCGGTGACAATTCCGGCCGCTCCCAGCTCTTCGGCCAGACCTGAGGCGATGCGCATCATCATCCGCCTGAGCAGCGTGACGGAAAAAGAGCGTGGCAGTTCGGACCAGATCTGTTTTTGGATCTCGGTGATATTCGAGATATAAAGATCTGTCGGTCCGTTGTAGCGGGCCAGCACCCGCGTCAGGTCTCTGACCTTCTCCAGAGCCCTCTCACCGGTATAAGGAGGCGTGTGAAAATAGAGGTTGGTCAGCTGAACTCCTCTCCTGATGACCTGCCAGCCGGCCACCGGACTATCTATTCCTCCCGAGAGCAGAAGCAGAGCTTTTTCCGAGGTGCCGGCCGGCAGCCCCCCGGCCCCCTCGTAACGTTCGGTGAAGATGAAAATTCCGTTATCGCGCACATCGTATTCGAGCAGAATCTCCGGATCATGCACATCGACCTCGAAATCGAACCGGTCGGAGTTTTCGAATTCCCCGAGCACCCGGGCTCCCATCTTTTTGCTTACCTCCATGCTGTTGTAAGAGTATTTCTTGTTGGCCCGGTTGGTTTCCACCTTGAAGGTCAGCTCGCCTTCAGGGGCGGTTTCACGCAGCAATTCGACACCCTTATCCCCCAGGAGTTCGAGATCGGCATCTGCTGGCAGCTGAATGGCAGGGCTGAAGCTGACTATTCCGGGGGTGTATTTCAAAGCTCTGATAATATTATCATCGACGTGGAGCAGTTCGTCCTCCGGATATATAAAGATGCGGCCGTAGGTGGTGTCGAAGCTGAAATCCAGATAAGGTCCCAGCCGCCTTTCGATATCATCCAGAAGTGACTGCTGAAATTCATCAAAATTTCGGCCTTTTAGTCCCAGCTCGCCGTATCTCACCAGTATGGTGCTGTACATCGCAAAACACTCCTTTATGAGCTGCCTGATCGAATCAAAAGAGAAGCTCAGTTTCTTCGGCACAGGCTGCAAAAAATTCATCCAGTTCTTTTCTGGTGGTAGAAAGTGAGAGGCTGACCCGTAAAGCACCTTCCAGCCTGGGCCCTTCTATCTCCATAGCCTGCAAAACCCGGCTCAATCTTCCTTTCTGAGAATGGCAGGCGGAGCCGCTGGAAATATAGATATTTCGCCGACTTAAAGCATTAATAATAACCTCACCCTTGATGCCGGGCAGAGAAAAATTTATCAGATGTGGGGCGCAGTCCTCCCGGGGGCTGTTGAGCACCGCCCGGGGCAGCCGCTTTTTCAGTTTTTCAAGGAAATAAGCCCGCAGATCTTCGAGCCGGCCGCTGGATTCGCCGGGGGAGAGGTCGGGCAGTTCCTTGAGAGCGACTTTAAGCCCGGCCAGGCCCGGCATATTTTCAGTACCGCTGCGCATATTTTTCTCCTGACCGCCGCCCCGCAGCTGCGGTTCTACCAGATTGGAATCCTTGATGTACAGAAATCCGGTCCCTTTGGGCCCCTGGAATTTATGGCCGCTGTAGCTGACCAGATCGGCCTGCCAGGCGGCCGGACGGGTGCCCACGCTGCCCGGAGCCTGAACAGCGTCGACATGAAAAAGCGGCAGCTCGCTGCCGCTGATAATTTTACCGATTTCCGCGAGCGGCTGACGGGCTCCTGTTTCATTATTAACCTGCATCGCGCTGAGTAAGATGGTGTCAGAGCGCAGGCCTTCCTGCACCTGTTCCGCGGATATAAAACCGCGCTCGTCCGGTTTGAGGCGTGTAACCTCAAAGCCTTTATTTTCTTCCAGATATTTTATCGGCTGGTAAACTGAAGGGTGTTCTATCTCCGTTGTCAGAATATGTTTGCCCTGATGTTTTTGACGGCCGGCCGTTCCCATAATGGCCAGGTTGTTGGCCTCGGTACCGCCGGAGGTGAAAAAAATTTGCTGCGGCGAGGCGGCCAAAAAATCAGCCGCTTCCTGCCGGCAGTTTTTAAGCAGTTTGCTGGCCTCAACCCCCCGGCCGTGCAGCGAGGAAGGATTGCCGTAATTTTGCATAAGAGCTTTTTTTACAGCCCTGGCTGCAGCGGGCAGGCAGGGAGTGGTGGCGCTGTTATCAAGATATATTTCTTTCCCATCGTCCACAAAATATTCTTCCTTTCCCGGCGAAATATTTATGGGTCTCCCCCATATCAGCTGGTTTAATATAGTTCAAGTCATATTCATACTGCTTATCATCGAAGCTGACCCGAACTTTGAAAAATTTCCAGTATCATTTCGCTTTATAGCTTGCGATACTCTTCAAGCCCCGGTGATTAAGGTTATAAAGAACCCTGAGCAACCCTGCGACTCCAGCATCGAATTATTATTATATCATAATAAAGCGGCAGCGAAAAGCCGGAGATGAAAACAGAGGGATAAGTGGTATTTATATTTCGTAGCCGGCGAAGCTCTCCTGGAAGTTCTCGACCAGTTCCTCCATCTGCTCTATATAATCGGTCATCTCCTTTATCTTCTCGGAATAATCGCTGACGCTGGCGCTCATCTCCTCAGCCGAAGCCGAGTTTTCTTCGGCTATGGCGGCCAGTGAGTTGAGGTTTTCGATGACCTCCTTGATTTTCTGGGTTTCGCTGTTGAGCCGGTCGACGATGTCCACTATCTGATGGGAGGTGTCCTCGATTCTGTTGCTGGCTTCTTTATTGGCTTCGGTTACCTCGGAAAGAGCCCTGTCGCTCTTTTCCAGATTTTCAAACTGGGCACTGATTCCCTCGGTCAGCTTCTGAACTTCCTCGGTGAAATGCTGCAGATTTTCCTGGATCCTTTCACCGGCCTGGCGGGATTCCTCGGCCAGATCACGAATTTCATCGGCAACCACCGTAAAGCCCTGGCTGTTCTCGCTGGAGCGGGCAGCCTCAATAGAGGCATTGAGCGAGAGCAGGTTGGTCTGGCTGGCGATGTCCGATACAGTTTCGACTATCTCCATAATCTCCTCTATCTGCTCGGAGAGCTCTCTGCCCCGCCGGTCCACATCGGCGAAGGATTCGCGAATGTTGGCAATCATATCGTTTACTTCCTCAACTCTGCCGGCCGAATCCTGTATATTTTCCACAGCCTCATTCAGCTGCTGTTTGCTGTCTTTGCCGGCTTCGACCAGATCCTCGATCTGGGATACGTTCTGATCGACGATGTAGGCTGAGTCCTCTGTTTCTTCGGCCTGTTCCTGAGCTCCATGAGCCACATCATCGACAACACGGGATATATTATCGGAAACACTGTTCATCTCATCGGCCAGCTCGACAAAATCCTGGGTAAAGCTGGACATATCGTCGGTCCCGCCTTTGATAAAGAGAATATCCTTGCGGATGGCGGCGCGAATTTCGGCCAGCTCCGAGAAAAAATCTTCGAATTCGTCCGCGGTCTCCACCACCGAGGTCTCCTCCAGATTGAGATCTTGCAGCTCCGCGAATTCCTGGTGCAGAAGCTTTTGCGGTTTCATAAGCCCGGAGTGGACAAAAAAGGTGGCAGCTCCGCTCAAAACACCTGTCAGAGGATAAAACCAGAGCTCAAAGCCCGGCAGGGCGATACCGGTTATGAGTGTGGTTATAAAAAAGACGAAAAGGGCGGTCTTGGCGCTGAGGCTTTTCAGAAAACCCAGCGAGAGAAGCCGATTTAGAAGGTAGCTTCTGTGGGTGCGGAAAGGCTCGGAAAAATGTATATCCACTATCAGCTCTTTTTCATCGCCCTGCGAACGGCGTTCGATCTCCTTTACCTCGATATCCTCCTGAAAAAAATTGGAACTGCCCTGTAAAAGTCCCAGAAAATAATCTCTGAGACCCCGGTGGGAGCGATAGGTCAGCCTCAGGATGTCGTCATCTCTTGTTTCCGGTATGATGCGGGGAGGGTTGGCTCCTTCTATCATGCCGGTCAGCTGTTCGTGAACGGTGTCCATCATCTCCAAAAAGCTCTTAAGCTGCCTGCCCCGGAAATAGCTGGGGAACCATTCGGCAAAAGAATCGATATTCTCCTGGCCCAGCTGTTTCCAGACCTCGGCTGATTTTAGGTTCTCCTGAGAGGCCACAGTCTCGACCAGATCTCTGGCTTTATCATCCTCGATATCCATCATCGGTGAAATCATCAGGGTCTCATCCCAGCTCGATTTCTGTTTGGCCTTAGCGACAGTATCCTCTCCATAAAGGCGGGAGAGGGTATTGATCCAGGTTGTTATTAAGGTTCCTTTCATGTATTCTCTCCTCCTCGGCGGTTGAATTTATAAGAATTTAAGGATCTTCTTGTCTTCAGTGGGTAAATAGAGGCCTCAAAAAAACTTATTTAGTTATACTGGAAGATATAAAGCTTCGTTCACAATGAAATTTTTCTCTGCTTTAAGTGATCTTATACGATATCTGTCAACTGATAACAAGAAGAGCCCTTTTTAAATATAATCTGGCGGGCGGGTTTATTGATCCTGACGACTTTTCTCTGCATTAATGTTTATTTAAAGATTGAAGCAAGAAAACCTTTATAGAAAACTATTTTAGCAGAAACTCATCTCTCTGAGTTGCATCGAGCCGGCTGGGAAGATATAATTAATACAATGAGGAATTTCGAAGGAGGATTGCATACATGGAATTGTTTGATACACACGCTCATCTGGATTTTTCCCGTTACAGCGATGACAGAGAAGAAGTAATAGAGAGAGCAGTAGAGGCCGGGGTTGTTCATATACTCAATGCCGGGGCCGACCTGGCCTCTTCGCGCCGGGGGCTAGGGCTGGCCCGTGATTATGAAGGGATAACTGCTTCGGTCGGAGTTCATCCTCACGAAGCTTCCAGCTATGACCTCGATGCCGCCCGGCAGCTGCACGATATGGCCGAGGGTGAAAATGTGGCTGCCATCGGCGAAACCGGTCTGGATTATCATTACGATAATTCCCCGCATCCCGACCAGCGCCAGGCCTTTCGCAGTCAGCTGAGGCTGGCCCGCGAGCTGGAAATGCC
The DNA here is from genome assembly GCA_964436625.1 of uncultured Halanaerobiaceae bacterium. Taxonomy (GTDB): domain Bacteria; phylum Bacillota; class Halanaerobiia; order Halanaerobiales; family Halarsenatibacteraceae; genus Halarsenatibacter. The sequence continues at coordinate 17,063 of CAYTDP010000009.1, forward strand.
GGTCATAATTCACTCGCGCGAGGCCGAAAGCGATACAATAGATATACTCTCCGCAGAGTATGAGCCATCTCAGGGAGCGGTCGTCCACTGCTATTCCAGCGGTGCCGGCATGGCCCGGGAGCTGGTCGAGGAAGGACTCTGTCTGGGCTTTACCGGCCTTTTAACCTTCGGCGGCCTGGACTGGCTCAGAGATATCGCCGCGGAGGTGCCCCTGGAGCAGACGCTGATCGAGACCGACTCTCCCTATATGTCTCCTGAACCCGAGCGGGGCGGCCGCAACGAACCGGCCCGGGTGAAGCATGTGGCAGATCAGCTGGCTGAAATCCACGGCATTGAACCCGAAAGTGCGGCAGAGATCACCGCCAAAAATGGCCGCGAACTTTTCGGTCTGACGTCAGAAAACAATCTGAAATCTCTAACCGGTTGAACGGAGGAATGGAATAATGTCCGATCCATCAACTTTCGGCCGACTTCTGGTGTTTATAGGAGCAGCTGTTATGGTCATGGGATTTTTGCTGCTCATTTTAGGAACCGGCCCCGGATTTCTGGGCAGGCTGGGCCGGCTTCCCGGAGATATTCATATCGAAGGAGACAATTATTCGGTCTATATTCCGGTAACGACCATGGTTCTTTTAAGTCTGATTCTCAGTCTGGCGATGAGAGTTATCAGCAGATTCTTTTAGAGGGGGTTATTGCTTTGTACGATAAAGTTTACCGCAGCGGAGAGATCATCCAGCGCAGCGAGGCTGCTGTCGATATAGAGGACAGGGGGTTTCAGTTTGCCGATGGTATTTATGAGGTTGTGGCCATCTGGAACGGCAGCCCCTTCCGGCTGGAGGAACACCTGCAGAGATTGATGAGATCAGGCCGGGAACTGGATTTTAAAATGCCCGATATTGGCTGGATTAAAGAAGAGGTCAACGACTATCTGGAGGAGATGAACTGCTTTTCCGGGGACAGGCACAGCTATCTTTACATTCAGGTAAGCCGGGGGGTTGCACCCCGCAGCCATGCTTACGAAGACGGACTCGAACCGGAGATCATTATGTATGTTCGGGAGCTCGAACCCAAACCTGAAGAGTATTTTTCCCGCGGAGTCAGAGCAATTTTGCTGCCCGATGAGCGCTGGTCCCGCTGCTATATAAAATCGGTAGCTCTTCTGCCGAACATAATGGCAAAAAAGAAGGCAAAAAAGGCCGGAGCTTACGAGTCGATTTTGGTTCGCGATGGATACATCACCGAGGGAACGTCCGCAAACGTCTTCATTGTCGAGGATGGGGAGGTAATCACGCCTCCTGCCACTAATTATATATTGAACGGGATAACCAGGCGCGCTGTGCTGGAAATTGCCGAAGAGCTCGGTCTTAAATGCAGCCGGGAAAGCGTCAGCCGGCAGAGGCTGCTGGCTGCCGATGAGGTGTTTTTGACCGGTACCACCACCGAGGTTATGCCGGTTGTCGAGATCGATGAATTCGAAATAGGAAAGGGAAGCCCTGGCGAGATAACCTCCCGGCTTCAGGAGGAATACTGGCAGCTCTGCCGCTGAAGGAGGAAGAGAAGTATGTACAGATCGCTGGTTATAAATCCGGGTTCAACGTCGACAGAAATAGCTGTCTTTGAGGACGAAGAACAGAAATGGCATCAGGTGTTAGAACACAGCAGAGGGGAGCTGGATGAATTCGAGTCCGTCAGCGACCAGCTCGACTGGCGGAGAGAGCTTATAGAATCTGAGCTGAGCGAAGCCGGCTATGAGAGCGATGATTTTGATTTTATCGCCGCCCGCGGCGGTCTGCTCGATCCCATACCCGGCGGCACCTACCTTATAGATGAAGAGATGGTCGATGATCTGCGCGGCGGCAAAAACGGAGAGCACGCCTCCAACCTGGCCGGAATTATCGCCTATCAGCTGGCTGAAGAAGCCGGCATAAAAGCCTATACCGTAGATCCGGTCGCCGTCGACGAATTTCTTCCCGAGGCCCGGCTTTCCGGATTGTCCGAGCTGCCCCGCCGCTGCCAGTCTCACGCGCTTAATTTAAAAGGCACCGCCCGCCGCTGTGCCGATGATTTAGATCTTGAGCTGGCTGAAGCCAGTCTTATCGGCGCTCATCTGGGCGGCGGCATTTCTATCGCCCCCCTGCCGGGAGGGCGCATCGTCGACGTCAACAACGCCAATCAGGGCGGGCCTTTTTCGCCGGAAAGAGCCGGCACAGTGCCTGCTCTGGACCTGGTTGAATACATCTTCCAGAAACAGCCGGATAAATCCAGGATAAAAAGCAGGCTGGTAGGCAGGGGCGGCCTGACTGCCTATCTGGGCACCGCCGATGCCCGCCGGGTTGAAAAGAGAATCGAGCAGGGCGAAAAAGAGGCCCGGATTGTTTATGAAGCCATGATCTATCAGATAGCCCGGGAGATCGGGCGGATGTCGGCGGTTTTAGCAGGCGATATCGACGGCATTTTCATAACCGGCGGACTGGCCCACTCCTCATATCTGACCGGCAAAATCGAGGAGAGAGTCGGATATCTCGGACCTGTTCATATCTACCCCGGCTCCGAGGAGCTGAAAAATCTTGTCAGGGGAGGGCTGAGAGTAAAACGCGGCGAGGAAAGAGCGCGTGACTATGCCTCTTCCCGTCTGGATGGGGTGAGAGGATGAGACAGAACGAAAGCCCCGAAGATCTCAACGAAACCCTGGATAATATACTCGATAAAACACTGGATATCATCGATGATAGCCGACAGGATGTATTTGTCATAGCTGAATCTTCCCGGGAGGAACTCAAAAATATAGAGAGCGAACTCGAGATGATCAAAGAGGAGATCAACGAAGTCATCGATGAGCTGGAAAAAAAAGAGCGCATCAATAAAAAGGCCCGCCGCCGGCTGATGGAAGTAAGCCGCGATTTTGAAAATTATTCAGAGGAAGAGGTCAGAGAGGTCTATAAGAAGGCAGAGGACAGTTCTGTCGATATTGCGGTCCTGCGCGAGAAGGAACAGCAGCTGCAGGATAGACGCCGCAAGCTTGAGGAAAAGCATCAATTGACAAAAAAGACCTTAAAACGTTCGGAAAACCTCACCAATCGGCTCAGCATGGTTAAAGATTTTCTGGAGGGACAGATGGAAAATATCTCCCGCCGTTTCGACGATCTGCAGGATCGCGAGCGCTTTATCATGGAAGTTATTCAGATGCAGGAGGAAGAACGCCGGCGCGTCGCCCGGGAAATTCACGATGGTCCCGCCCAGTCGCTGGCCAACCTGATAATGCGGGTGGAAGTCGCCCAAAATACCCTCTATGAAGATCGGCAGCGCACCGAAAAAGAGCTCGAAGAGCTGAAAGAGCTCGTAAAATCCTCTGTCAGCGAGGTTCGGCGGATAATTTACGATCTGAGGCCGATGAGCATCGATGATCTGGGGTTGATACCCACATTGCGCGAATATATTGAAAATTTCCGGGAGGATACAGATATCGAAATCGATTTTGAGGTGCTGGGTGATGAAAAAGAACTGCCCTCGCCTCATGAAATAACTGTTTTTCGGCTGGTCCAGGAGGCTTTGAACAACATCAAAAAGCATGCTGAAGCGAGCTGGGGACAGGTGAGGGTCGAGTTTGCCTCCGAGCATCTGAATCTTTTAATTTCGGATGATGGAGTTGGCTTTGACAGCGAGGACAGTCCCAGAAGCAAATCATTCGGCATTAAAAGCATGCAGGAGAGATGCAATTTACTCGATGGAGAGCTGAAGATAATTTCCGGCAGGAATAAAGGGACGCGCATCAACATTAAAATTCCCCTCAACCAAAAGAAAGGATGAGTATGATGGCGGAAAAGCACGAGGTTTTAATCGCGGATGATCACAGGCTGGTCAGAGAGGGAATTTGCAAACTCATGGATTTTTTTGATGATTATCATGTGGTTGGCGAGGCAGAGGACGGTCTGGAAGCCGTGTCTCAGGTTCGAGATAAGTTTCCCGACCTGGTTCTGCTGGATCTCAACATGCCCAGGATGAACGGTATCGATGCCATCCACAAGATAAAAGAGATAAGCCCCAAAATAAAAGTTATAATACTGACCATCCATGACGATGAGGAGTACGTCTATCGGGTGACTTCGGCCGGAGCAGAAGGGTTTATTCAGAAGGATATAACTTCCGGCGAGCTTCAGGAAGCTCTCGATGAGGTTATGAACGGCGGCACGGTATTCCCCCGCACTCTGGAACCGGAAAGCGAGGAGGATGAGGAGTCTGAAACCCCCGATTATCGAGAGCTTTTGAGCGATCGAGAATACGAGGTGCTGACGCTTCTGGCGCGGGGTATGAGCAACCGCAGGATAGCCGAAGAGCTTTATATCAGCGAAAAGACGGTTAAAAATCACGTCAGCAATGTGCTGCGCAAGCTCGATGTGAATGATCGTACGCAGGCTGTGATTACAGCTCTCAAAAAAGGTCTTGTCACCCTCAGTTGAAAAAAATATTATTCCGGACAGCTCAGCTTGAACCTGAGGCGAACTGAAGATATAATTAGATAGAGAAGGAGGTTTAAATCTGACTTGAAAGATGACGATGATCCCTGCTCCGGGCTCTTTGAGCGGGTGGCGCCCGAGCGCACCCGGGAGCTTATAAGAGAATACGATCTGGAGATCAATAAATCGCTGGGTCAGAATTTTCTCAGAAATAGATCTGTTCTGGAAAAGGCGGTCACAGCCGCCGATTTGAGCGAGAAGGACCGGGTTATAGAGATAGGACCGGGCCTGGGAGCTCTCACCGGTTTTATTTTAAAACATCTTACCACCGGTGAGGTTCTGGCCGTGGAAAAGGATGAAAAATTGAGCGATATTCTTGACGAACTGCTGGGAGAACATCCGGCTTTAGAAATTATGACGGCCGATGCTCTCGAACTCGACTGGTCGGAGGTCATCTCAAGTCGCGATTTTGACAGGGGCTATAAGCTTATGGCCAATCTGCCCTATTATATCACCAGTCCTCTTATCCGCACCTTTCTGGAAGCAGATATGCCGCCAGATCTGATGGTGTTGATGGTGCAAAAAGAGGTAGCGGAGAGGATAACTGCCGAACCCGGCGGCGGAGATTATGGGATATTGAGCATAGCCGTTCAGTTCTACTGCCGGCCGGAAATAATCGAGATTGTACCTCCTGATTTTTTCACGCCCGAACCTGATGTTCACTCGGCTCTGATCAGGCTGAATATGAGCAGTGGGCCGCGTTATCGGGTCTCTGACAGGGAGTTTTTCTTCCGCACTGTCCGCGCTATGTTCGGTCAGCGCCGCAAGATGCTGCGCAATTCTTTGAGCGGTTCTCCCGAACTGCCGGCCGACAAAGAGGAAGCCAAAAAAGCTCTGGCAGCAGCCGGTATCGATGAACGGCTGCGGGGAGAGAAACTCTCTATCGAGGAAGTCATAAAGCTGAGCGAGGAGCTTAAAAGCATTTTGAATTGATTGGGTGATTTTTATGGAATTCATAAGTCCCACCGACGGCAGGCTGAGCCTTGAAGAGACCTACCGGCATATAATCGACTTCATCGAGGCTCACCCTGAAAACAGCTATAAATTAATAATAGGTAGCGATTCTCAGCCCGGAGGCGATAACTGCTCCTTTGTTACAGCTGTGGTTATCTACCGCAAAGGCAGGGGCGGCCGCTTTTTTTATTATCGCGACAGCTCCGATAATAATTTTGCCATGAAACAGCGTATTTTTTATGAGGTTTCGCGCAGCCTGGAGGTTGCCAGCAGGCTCACGGGTTTACTGGCCGAAGAGAAGGAGCTGGATGAGGACATCGAGATAGAAATACACGTCGATGTCGGCGAGAACGGACCGACCAGCTCGATAATTAAAGAGGTGGTCGGTATGGTAGTCGGAAGCGGTTATGAAGCTCTTATCAAACCCGAGGCTTACGCGGCCTCGACCGTGGCTGATAAATACACCGGCTGAAAACACGGGCCGGACAGAGGTGAAAGAAAAGCTTGGAGTTAACAACTATGATTGTCGGTCTGCTGGGCGGTCTGGCCATTTTTATCTATGGCATGAAGCAGATGAGCGAAGGGCTGCAGAAAGTGGCCGGCAAGAAGCTCAGGCGTCTTCTGGCCTCGCTGACCGGGCGGCCGCTGAGGGCAGTGCTGGTCGGCACCGGGGTTACGGCGCTGGTGCAGAGCAGCAGTGCCACCACGGTCATGACCATCGGTTTTGTCAATGCCGGTCTGATGAATTTAAGTCAGGCAATCGGCGTTATTATTGGGGCCAATATAGGTACGACCATCACCGCTCAGCTGATATCCTTTCGGCTGGAGGAATACGCCTATCATGCCATAATTATAGGTGTTTTCGCTTTTTTATTCGCCCGCGACCGCAGAAAACAGTATCTCGGTCAGTGTCTTTTAGGCTTCGGTCTTTTGTTTTTGGGGCTGGGCACCATGGGAGATATGATGGCCCCGCTGCGGGATTCGCCGGTTTTTGCCGAATTGATGGCGACTTTTGGCGCCTATCCCGCGCTGGGGCTTGTCATCGGAGCTGTGGTTACTATCTCGGTACAGAGCTCTACAGCCTCCTTCGGAATTATGATAGGCCTGGCAGGAGCGGGAGTGCTCGATTTTCAGACCGCCATCCCAATAATTCTCGGTACGAATATCGGCACGACCGTAACCGCCGCTCTCTCCAGCGCCGGCGCCAACCTCACCGCCAGGAGAGCGGGTGCGGCTCATTTTCTCTTTAACACTCTGGGCTCGGTTATATTTGTCGGGCTTATCTACCTCATTCCCGATTTCACGCTATGGGTGGAAGCCTTTATCTCCCGGCTTTCGCTTTTGGCCGGTCAGCAGCCTTCGCTCGAGAGGATGCTGGCCAACACCCACACCCTTTTCAACATCGTCAACGCGCTGCTCTGGCTGCCCTTTATGGGAGTTTTAAAGCGCGGTGTGATGACAGTAATTCCCGGAGAGGATATGACCATCAAGCGGGGGCTGGCCTATGTCGATATACGGATGACGGGCACCCCGGGAGTGGCGATGGATCAGGTCAACCAGGAAGTCGTGCGCATGCTGGAGATAAGTCAGGATATGGTCGATGAAGCTATGAGGGCGCTTATCGAGGGCGATCGCGAGCTGGCGGATAGAGTTATCGAGAAGGAAGAGATCGTCAACGAGATCGAGGAGGATCTGCTGGAATTTCTGGCCGGACTTTCCGGAAACAACCTTTCGGAGGAGGATTTAAGGCTCAGAGACTATTACATATCGCTTGTAGATGCTATCGAGAGTATCGCAGATGATGCCGACGATCTGGCCGATCTGGCCCTGCATGTGGAAGAACACAGGCTCGAGTTTTCCGGGGAGGCCGAGAGAACACTCGAAGATCTGCAGAAGCGGCTAAACGAACTCCTGAAAAAATCGGTGGTTATGATAGAAAAGCAGGATTACGAGCTGGTTCCCGATCTGATCAAGGCCGAGCGCGACATGGATAGCTGGCAGCTTGATTACCGCCGCCAGCATATGGAGCGCCTCAAAGAGGGGGTCTGCGAGCCGGCGGCCGGCATTATTTATCTCGAGGCCATAGAAGATGTCGAGCATCTGACCGACCAGCTGGCCGATATGGCTCATACCATGATGGAGCTGTAGGAATCGGTGCCGGGCACCGCCAGCAAATCTTCGGCCGTAAGGCCCCGGGTGACAGCAAAATCGCTCAGCTCTCTTCCGCTCAGGCCCCGCTGAAAAAGCAGCGCTCCGCCGCCTCCGGGCTCGACTGTGATTTCCTCAAGACAGGCGGGTAAAAGGCAGGTGCGGCCGGCTGGCAGCCGGTATTTTTTTTGCCGCCAGCGAATCACCAGCTGCTCTTTTTCGGCGAAAAGAATCTGGAAGCTTTCCTGCCGGGCAGGACTCAGCCTGTAGAGATTATCTTCTCCTGTCGGACTCAATCTGAGCGCGGTGAAATGGGGGCAGACTGCCAGCAGGCGGCGCGGGCCACCTCTCTCTTCCCAGAGCGGATGGTGATATTCTGCTTCCGGATTCAGATCCGGCTTTAAAGCCTGTCGCGCTTTTTCCAGGTGTAGAGGACGTTTTTCGCCCTCCCGGGTGCGCTCCCAATCATAAAGGCGGTAGGTAGTATCTGAGTTCTGCTGGATTTCGGCTATGACGGCTCCTTCCTTTATGGAATGGATCATGCCCGGCCGCAGGAAAATTACCTGGCCGGCTTCGATCGGTTTATGATAAAGTATATCTTCCAGCCCGCCCTCCGCGGCAGCAGCCGTTACCTCAGAGCTTTTGAGGCGGCGGTCTTTTAATCCATAAATTATTTCCGCTTCCGGCCGGGCCTGCAGGACGTACCACATTTCAAATTTGGCCTCCGCCTGCGGGATTTTGGCGGCTGTCTCCGGGCCCGGATGGACCTGAACGGAGAGTTTGTCGCCGGGAGTTAAAAGCTTGAAGATCAGCGGAAAGCGGCCTGATTGTGAGGGAGAGGCTCTGCCCAAAAGTTTTTTGCCGAATTTTTTTCGCAGCCAGGAGAGGCTCATCCCGGCCAGCGGACCTGTTTCGACACGGGTATCGGCTTTTTTGTGTTCGCTGACCTCCCAGCTTTCGCCCGTGCTGTCCGAGGGAAGCTGACGTCCGCAGGTTTCGGCCAGTTTACGGCTTCCCCATATCTTTTCTATGTAAATCGGTTTTAAAATCAGCGGATAAAGGCTCATGATTTAGTTCACTCCTTCATCCTATATATTATGGGCAGGAAGGCTGATTCCCTTCCTTTTTTCATATTCCATCAAACTGAGGAGAATTTTTATGAATAAAGCTGCCCGCAGCAGTGAGAGCAAAAAGGTTATCATGGTCACGCTGGCCGGCAACATACTCCTGGCAGCGGTCAAAATAACGCTGGGCATCATCGCGGCCAGCGCGGCTCTGGTGGCCGATGGTTTTCACTCGCTTTCGGATATTACGACGACGCTGGGAGTGCTCATATCGCTCTATATATCCCAGCAGCCGCCCGATGAAAATCATCATTATGGTCACCGGCAGGCAGAGCCGCTGGCGGCAACCGGCATCGGCATCTTTCTCCTGATCATAGCCCTGCTGCTGGGCAGGAATATGATGCTGCGCGTGATCGAGGGCCGCCTTACCTTTCCGGCCAATATCGCGCTGGCCGGCGTCGGTCTCTCGATCCTGGTCAAAGAGCTCTTATATCGCTACGTAATCAGGGCCGCCCGCCGGACTCAAAATGCAGCTCTGGAGGCTGACGCCTGGCATCACCGCAGCGATGTGGTCTCCTCGCTGGCGGCCGGTATCGGTATTATAGGAGCGAGGCTGGGCATACCGCTTCTCGATCCTATCGCCGGACTGGCGGTCTCGCTTTTGATACTGCGTGTGGCCTTTCAGCTGCTCCGCCGGGCCATGGTGCAGCTTCTGGGCCGGGGCCCTGCCCCGGAAAAACTCGCCGCTATAGAGGAGACCATAGCTGAAGTGGAGGGTGTGGTCGAGGTCATAGAACTCAAAGGCCTCTATCACGGCCCTGAGCTATATCTGGATGTGAAGCTCACCGTACCTCGCGATATAAGGGTTGAGCTGGGGCATGAGATATCCGCCCTGGTACGGGAGAGGGTCGAAGAAATTTATCAGGAGGCAGAAGAGGTGCTGATACACATAGAACCGGCCGAAATCACCGCCGGAGAAATAAAGGACGATTTAAAAGAGGCCGAAAACCGGCTGGAATGAACATAAGTGGTTTTTCTTGTTATCGCTTGATAGATATCGTATAAGTTAGCTATCAAGATAGTATTGGCTGTAGGTATTGGCTGGAGGATATAAAGTCGGGAAGATCTCTCGCGAAGGGAGCGCAGTTTTTTGGCATATCCATCTAACAGCTGAACGCAAGAAGAACTGTAATATGCAAAAAACACTCTGGAGGTATAATCCTTATGGAAAAAGATGAATTTCGCCGCTGGGGACACGAGATGGTCGACTGGATAGCTGATTATCTGGAAGATGTCGAGGATTATCCCGTCAATCCCGATGTCGATCCCGGGGATATAAAAGATGAAATTGCCTCCTCACCTCCGCAGGAAGGCGAGGATATGGAGGAAATCTGGCAGGATTTTCAGGATGATATCATGCCGGGCATAACGCACTGGCAGCATCCGGGCTGGTTCGCCTATTTTCCCTGCAACAACAGCTATCCTTCCATACTGGGAGAGCTTCTCTCGGCCGGGCTGGGCATTCAGGGCATGGTCTGGGCTACCTCTCCCGCCGCCGAAGAACTGGAAGAACAGGTCATGGACTGGCTCCGGGATCTCCTGCTCTTGCCTGATGAATTCCGCGGGGTGATCCAGGATACAGCTTCTACCTCCACTTTCTGCGCTCTGCTCACAGCCCGCGAGGATGCCACCGATTTTAGCAGCAATTACGAGGGTGTGCCGAATCATCTCCGGGTTTATGCTACCGCCCAGACCCATTCCAGCATAGAAAAAGGTGTGCGGCTGGCCGGTTATGGCAGCAAAAATATCGTAGAAATTGATGACGATGATGAATTTGCCATGAAGCCGGAAGATCTCAGAAAGGCTATCCAGGAGGACAGGCGGAATGGCAAAAAGCCGGCCTGTGTGGTGGCTACTATCGGCACAACTGCCTCCACCGCCATAGACCCTCTGCCGGAGATAGGCAAAATCTGCCAGGAGGAGGACGTCTGGCTGCACGTGGATGCCGCTTTCGCCGGCACGGCTGCCATTCTGGAGGAACGACGCGATCTTCTCGAGGGCAGTGAGTACATGGATTCCTTCGTCTTCAACCCTCATAAATGGATGGTGACCAACTTCGACTGCTCCGCCTATTTTGTGCGCGATCCCAAAAAGCTAATAAAAACAATGACGATAGATCCTGAATACCTCAAGACGGCTTACGATGATGAGGTCAACAATTACCGCAACTGGGGTATTCAGCTGGGACGGCGATTCCGGGCTCTCAAACTCTGGTTTGTGCTGCGCAGCTACGGGGTCGAAGGCATTAAAAGCATGGTGAGAAGACATTTAGAGCTGGCCGAAAAATTTCGGGGCTGGATAGAGGAGAGCGGAGAATTTGAGCTGATGGCCCCGGTCAATTTGAGCATGGTCTGCTTCCGCTGGAATGACGGTACCTATGCGGAAGAGGAGCTGAATGAGATCAACCGTCAGCTGCTTGATAGAATAAACAGTTCGGGCGAAGTCTACCTTTCCCACAGCGAGCTCGCCGGCAAATTCATTCTGCGGCTGGTTGTGGCCCAGCGCTCAACCGAGGACCGGCACGTGGAGAAAGCCCGCCGGATCATCCGCGAGGCGGCCGCCAAAATCACCTGACAGGACTCAGATTATATTCGGGAGGTTTTAAGCATGAACGAAAAGCTCACCCATATTTCCGATTACAGGGATACGGCATCTGAATATGTCGATATGCATGTTCACTCGACCATGTCTCATGATGGAGAGAGCACGCCGGCTGAAGTCTATGAGCGGGTTAAGGAACTGCCGCTGGCCGGCGTCTGCCTGACCGAACACGGCGATTATAATCCCGAGCTCGATCACTGCGGAGAATTCAGCTACGAGCATTATGATCGGGAGATAAGCCGACTGGAGGAAGATATGGAAGAGGATGATCCGCTTTTGCTGCGGGGCCTGGAGTTTTCCGAACCCCATCTTTACCCCGGGGATTTCCAGCGGATTCAGGAATACGATTTCGATGTAATTACCGGAGCCATACACTGGGTGGAGGGTATCTTTGTAGGCGAGGATCATATTCTGGATAAGGTCAACAAATTTGACCTGTTCAGGCGCTATTTTGCCAAGGTCGAAGCAATGGTCGAATTCGGCGGAATCGATGTGGTCTCGCATCTGGAATTTCCCCGGCGCTATCACGGGGGCAGTTTCTATCCGCTGGAAAAACTGCGCAGCATTCTGGAGAAGATGGTCGAGCAGGGCATCGTGCTGGAGATAAACACGGCTGCTACAGAAAAGGAGAGCAAGGACAGATTTTTGCCCACCTCACAGCTTTTAAAAATTTACAAAAGGGCCGGAGGTCAGCGGGTGGTGGTCGGCTCCGATGCCCACAGAGTTGAGGAGATAGGCCGCAGTTTTTCCCGGGTTAGCAAATGCATCAACGATCTCGCCCTCGAACCGGGTTATTTTCAGGGGCGCGAATTCACCACCTATAGGGACTAATATGTCCCGGCGGTAAATTTGTGGCCCGATACTACCGTTCTACATCAAATATAATCGATGATTACAATATTTTTTTTAAAAATTTAGAAGGAAAATCGTCTTCAAGGGATAATTTTAATAGTGGAGAGATTGTCGACAGAATACATTCGACTTTAAACAGATTCTGGATCCATTAGAAGCGGAGTTGCATCCATAGTTGTTTTCTGGATACATTCTACATATTTTTATCCTGTTTTTGTCCGGCGTTTTTGAAGATTACACTCTGACTGATATCATGGAATGCACTGGAAGCGAGCAGCTTTAATAATCACAACAGGAGGTTATTATTTATGGCAGACAAGAAGAGCATACTGGATTTTCATGAGATGAAAGAAAAAGGAGAAAAGGTGGCCTGGATCACAGCCTATGACTTTCCGACAGCCCAATTTGCCGAGAAAGCGGGCATGGACATGATTTTAGTCGGCGACTCTCTGGGAATGGTGGTCAAGGGTTATCAGGGCACCGAGCCGGTGACGATGGAGGACTGCATCTCTCATTCTCAGGACGTCCGCAGAGGGGCTCCCAACGTTTACTGCATGGGTGATCTGCCTTTTATGTCCTATCAGACTTCCTGCGAGGATGCCGTCCGCAACGCCGGACGCTTCATCAAAGAAGCCGACATGGATGCCGTTAAGCTCGAGGGCGGCCGCAGGGTCTGCGATCAGATCGAGGCCATAACCGAGGCCGGTATCGTCGTCTGCGGTCATATAGGACTCACCCCGCAGAGTTCGGGCCAGCTGGGCGGTTTTAAAGCACAGGGGCTGCACGTAGAAAGCGCCCGCGAACTGATAAAAGATGCCATAGCTGTAGAGGATGCCGGCTGCGAGATGTTATTAGTCGAAGCGGTGCCTCCCAGAGTGACCGGTTTTATAGCCGATAAGCTCGACATTCCCGTTTATTCCATAGGTGCCGGCAAACCCTGCGACGGTCAGCTTTTAATCTGCGGCGATATGCTCGGCATGTTCCAGGCCTTCACACCCAAATTCGTCAAGCAGTATGCCAGCGTAGCCGAGGTGGAAATTGAGGCCTTCGAGGAATATGTGGAAGATGTCAAAGAGGGCCGCTTCCCCACCGAAGAGCATGTATATAATATTCAGGATCCCGAGGCTGAGTTCGAAAAGTTGTTCGACGAGTTCGAATAAAGTTTTAAACAGGGGGAAAAGGGGCAGCATATGCCCGAGAAAATATATACAAATATATAAAGGAGGAATAAAATGAGTTATAAGGCAATGGAGGAGCATGTTGAAAAAGAATTCGGTTTTTCTATGCGGGATAGGTATGACATGCCCGATTCTGAGCAGACCTTTCCCGGCGGAGCCCAGGCCCGCATCGAGATCTCCGGCATAGAAAACTGCGACAATCTGGAGGAGATGGTCGATGAGGCCGATAAGCGAGACATCACGGTACACCGGGTGATCTCTCTGGTCAAGGGGGCCACGCTGCTCGATGATGCCGAGCTGGAATATTTTGCCCAGATCGGTGCCGAGAACGATCTTGAGATCATGGTAAATCCCTGCGCCAGCAGAGGCTGGGACGAAGGAAGACAGTACATCACCGATGAAGGTTATGTATCGGGTATGAGGCTTAGAGGTCATGACGCCATGTATCATTATCTGCGCGAATTCGACCGCTGCCTGCAGGCCGGCATCCGTGGTTTTCTGGTTACCGATGAAGGTATGCTGAGAGTTCTGCAGTCTCTGCGCGAGGAAGGCCATATACCGGAAGACACCGCTTTTAAAGTATCCGTTTTTGCCGGTCACGGCACCGCTGCCGGCGGTCAGCTGCTGCAGAAATATGGCGCCGACAGCTTCAACCCGCTGGGAGATTTGACGCTGCCGATGCTCTCCTCCATCCGACAGGGGGGACTCGATATACCGCTCGATATCTACATGAGTCTGGTAGAATCGATGGGCGGCTTCCAGCGCTTCCATGAGGCGGCAGATATCGCCAGAGTGGCAGCGCCCGTATATTACAAAATAGAGCCGGGCCCATCCGAAGGAGAAATGTACAACACCTGGGTGGATTCCCGCAATCCTGATTTCGGCGACAACATGGCCAGAGCGCGGGTTAAATACGCTCAGATAATTCTCGAATGGCTCGATCGGGCACCCTTCGAAATAGAAACTAACGACTATAAGGAAGATCTCTGCATACCTCAGGTATAAATAGCCGAACAGGAAAAGCAGAACTGATCAGAGGGGGAATCCCGCCTGATAACGGGCAGGAGTAACAGATAAAGGCCGAACCGGCGGCGCAGGGGAACGCCGCCGGTCGTCGGCCCCTTTAACCCGTAATCAGGAATGAGAACCGGCCCCCGGCCGGTATCTGAAAAGACCCGGCACAAAAACCAAACCCTAATATGCAGGGGAGGGGCTAGTGCTAACGATGAAGCCAGGCAGAAAAGCTGCAGAACTGGAAGAGGAAATTATATCTCTGCGCCGCGATTTTCACCGCCATCCCGAGCTGGGCAGGGAAGAACACCGCACCTCCGGTATAGTCTGCGATTATCTCGAGAAGGCTGGACTCGAGGTTCGGAGGGCAGCTGAGACCGGTGTGATAGGACTGCTCGAAGGCGAAGGTGAAGGGGATACGGTCATGCTGAGAGCCGATATGGATGCCGTTCCCGTTCAGGAAGAAAATGACTTTGCCTACAGCTCTACCGTCGACGGCGTGGCTCACTGCTGCGGTCATGACGGTCATACCGCCATGCTTCTGGGGGCGGCTAAGATTTTGAGCGAGATGCGGAGCGAGATAGAAGGAAACATAAAATTTGTTTTTCAGCCCAACGAAGAAGAAGCCGGAGCACATCTGATGATCGAAGCAGGCGTGCTGGAAAACCCGGCTGTGGATGCTGTTTTCGGCATTCACCTCTGGTCGCTTCTGGAATCGGGCACGGTCGGCATATGTGCAGGGCCGATGATGGCTTCCAGTCATTATTTTGAGCTGGAAATTCAGGGCACCGGCGGTCATGCCGGCGCTCCTCATAACGCCGTCGATCCGGTGGCCTGTGCCGGCAGCATCATGGATACCGTTTATACCATGCAGTCCCGCGAGCTGGACGCTTTAGAGCCGACTGTTATCTCTTTCTGCAGCCTGAATGCCCCTTCATCCCCCACAATCATTCCCGAAAAGGCTTCTTTATCAGGATCGATCCGCTGTCTGCACGATGAATTTTCTTCCGTGCGCGAACGATTTGAACGCACTGTGGCCGGCGTCTGCACCGCTCACGACGTGGACTATAAACTGGAGGTTAGCCTCGGCAATTCCCTGCTCAAAAATGATGAGGAATTGACCGAACTGGTGCGCGACAGCGCAGCAGATCTGCCGGGCGGAGAAAATCTGGAAAGCGAAGTCGAGGTCATGCTGGGCGAGGATTTTGCCGAATACGGATATCACGCCCCTCTCGCCTTCTGTTTTCTGGGCATAGCTGACGAGGATAAGGGGACTCATTATCCCCATCATCATCCCCGCTTCGACATAGATGAAGATATGCTGACCGTCGGCACCGAACTCCATGTGCGCAATGCCCTTGCCTTTCTCGAGTGCGAAAACTACCGCTGATACCTTCTCTTTCGCCCGTTCCGGGCATCTTCAAACATCAAATTTCACCACATCCAGCTTTCAATTTCAATCATTCCAGTTTTATATTTCTATATCGGCCCTCCTTAATTCAGCGGCCATAATTCAGCCGCATTGAATAAGATCATCTTATTCTCTCTAGTATTCTCTTTTGACCGGCCGAAGAGATGGCAGGAGGAATTACCCTGAATTCACCGGTCCGCGGGCGAAAAAAGAGCTCAGCAGAATATTTAAATTATTAAGAACAGTATCAGGATTGTCAGCTTTATCATCAATTATCAGAACTCAGGAGGAGATAAAATGGCCAATGTATTTTCTTCGGCTCTCGATGCCCTGGAACAGGCGGGCAGAGTCGGCGGCATAAATCCCGATGTGATCAAGGTCCTCTCCCGTCCCAAAAGGGTGAGCGATTTCGCCCTGACTCTCAAAAAGGATGATGGTGAGATCGAAGTTTTCGACGCCTACCGCGTCCAGTACTGTGATGCTTTAGGACCGACACGGGACGGCACCCGCTTTGTGCCCAATCTCTCGCTCGATGAAGTCAAAGCGCTGGGACTTTTTATGACCATCAAGCACGCTGTGGCCGATGTGCCGGCCGGCGGCGGCAAGGGCGGCATCAAGGTCGATCCCTCCCGTCTTTCCCGGCGCGAACTGGAGCGGTTGACCCGGGGGTATATCCGCAAATTGATCCCCAAAGGACCGAATGCCGACGTACCCGGGGCCGACATCGGCACCAACCTGCAGACGCAGTCCTGGATGCTCGATGAGTACGAGAAGATAACCGGTGAACACTGCCCCCATGCTGTCAACGATAAACCGGAAGCTGTGGGAGGAACGGTAGGCAGCTACGAGGCCACCGGATTGGGTCTTTTCTTTGTCACCCGCCAGGCAGCTCAGGACCAGGACATCGATCTAACTCAGGCGACGGCCGCGGTGCAGGGCTTCGGTCAGGTGGGCGGCACCATCGCCGAACTTCTGCACGATCTGGGCACCGATATCATCGCGGTGAGCGATATCAGCGGCGGCCTTTATGATCAAAGCGGGCTCGATATACCGACCATGAGGGCTGAGGTAGAGAACGAAGGTGCTCTGCTCGAGGATCTTAACGTATCAGGAGCCGAGATGATCAGCAATGATGAACTTCTGGAGCTGGATTGTGATGTGCTGCTGCCGTCAGCGGTTCAAAACGTCATTCACGAGGATAACGCCGACGATATCAGCGCCGGTTTGATCCTGGAAGGGGCCAACGGCCCGGTGACGCCGGAGGCCGATAAAATTCTGGCCGAACGCGGCATCCCGCTGGTACCCGACGTGGTGGCCAATGCCGGCGGAGCCACCGTCTGCCATTATGAGCGAATCCAGGGTCGGACCGATCATTACTGGAGTCTGGACCGGGTGGAAGAGACCCTGCAGGATCAGATAACAGGAGCCTATGACGCTACCAGTGAAACAGCTGAGGAGCTGGACATCTCCCTGCGCCATGCGGCCTGGGTGGTAGCCCTCAGACGCATCAGCAAATCCATGGAAATGAGAGGATGGGTATAATATGAGCGGACAGGTTCAAAAACATCAGCCTCTGTTCTCCGCAGAGGAATATGAAGCTCGTCTGGAAGATGTTAAACGGCGTATGTCAGAACGCAATATAGAGGTGCTCTTTTCGGTCCACCCGGCCAATATGAACTATGTCACCGGCTATGACGGCTGGTCTTTCTATGTCCATCAGGGTGTGCTGGTGGCTCTGGATAAAAAGGAACCGGTCTGGGTCGGTCGGGGCATGGATGCCAACGCCGCCCGGGCGACGACCTATCTGAGCGAGGAAAATATCCGCGAGTATGCCGACGATTATGTACATTCACCCGTGGGCAAACATCCGATGCAGTTTGTGGCCGATATCTGCCGGGAACACGGCTGGGATGATAAGCGGATAGGCCTGGAGATGGACCAGTTTTATTTCACGCACAAAAGTTTTAAGGTGCTGGAAGAGGAGATGCCGGCGGCCGAATTTGCCGACGCCAACCTGCTGGTGGCCCAATCCCGCAGCATCAAATCGGAAGCCGAGCTGGAGATGATGGATAGAGCCGGACAGATAGCCGAAAAGGTGATGGATACCGCCCTGGAAGTCATCGATGTCGGGGTGCGCGAATGCGATGCCGCCGCCGAGATAGCAAAAGCCCAGTACGCCGGAACCGAAAATTACGGCGGCGATTATCCGGCGATCGTGCCGCTGCTGCCGGCCGGCGAGGGAACCAATACCCCTCATCTGACCTGGACTGACGAAACATACAGCGATGATGAAGCCGTCATACTCGAGCTTTCTGGCTGTTATAACCGCTACCATGCCCCCATAGCGCGCACGATGTATCTGGGCGAACCACCTCAGGATCTAGAGGAGACTGCTAAAGTCGTGGTGGCCGGCCTGGAGGAGACGCTGGATTTTGTCGAGCCCGGTGTCACCTGTGAGGCCGTGGAGGAAAAATGGCGCGATGCCATCTCCGGCAGCAACGTCGTCAAAGAATCGCGCATCGGTTATGCCTTCGGGCTCAACTATCCGCCCGACTGGGGCGAACAGACAGCCAGCATGAGGCCGAAAGATAAGACCGTGCTCAAACCCAATATGACCTTCCATATCATACCCGGAATCTGGTTCGACGATTATGGCTTCGAGGTCAGCGAAGCCATCCAGATAACCGAGGAAGGCTGCCGCTCATTTTACGATTACGACCGCCAGCTGGTGGTCAAATAATCGTCAGAAAGATTACTGACATATCGACAGACAGAATTGCAGCAGACGACAGCACTGCGGCAGAATATAATGCCCGGGAAGGCGGCCAAAAGAGGCCGTCTTCTCCCGGCCTAATTTAAAGAATATTGCTGGAGGTGATAGCAAGATGATTGCTCTGATTAGAAAGATCAACGAGGCCATGAAGGTGATCGAAAAAACCGTCGTCAGCTACGGGACTATCACGCTGGCCGTGCTTATAATAGCCAACGTGATCGGCAGAAATGTCTTCCGCTACAGTCTGTATTTTGTGAACGAGGTAAACCAGTTTCTCATCATAATCATAACCTTCGTCGGCAGCAGCTACGCCGCCCGCGAGGGGAGGCATATCAGAATGTCGGCTGTGGCCGATCTACTGCCCGATAGACATGAAAAAAAGCTGACCTATCTCATGACGGCTGGAACTTTTATCTTTATGGCCTGGCTCACCTATATTTCTTCCCATTATATTTTCGATCTCTATCAGTCCGGGCGCACAAGCCCCCTTTTGACGATACCGCTCTGGCAGGTCTGGATAATTGTGCCTATCGGACTGGCACTAACTACGATACACTATCTGATGGCTTTCATAAAAAATATAATAGAGCCGGATGTCTGGATATCGTTCGATGAAAAGTCGGAATATGATGATTTAGAGGAAGTTAAAAATGATGCTAAATAAAGCTGGATTTCCCCGAACTGCTGTTAAAAATTTTAGAAAAGAGCGAGTATTAAGGAGGGAGAAACCGACATGCTGCCAATAATGGTGGGAATAATGTTTTTGCTGCTGTTTTTGGGATTCCCCATGATCATTCCCCTGATAGCAGCCCCGCTGATCATAATGGAAATTTATCTACCCCAGCTGAGTCAGACCATACTGGCCCAGCAGATGATAAGAGGTATACTGCCGCCCTCGCTTTTGGCGGTACCCATGTTCATCCTGGCTGCCGATATCATGACCTACGGAGAGACGGCCAGCCGGCTGGTAGACTTCGTGCGCGATATCATCGGCCATGTCCGGGGCGGAATGGCCATAACCACCTCGATAACCTGTACGCTTTTTGGCGCCGTCTCCGGCTCGACCCAGGCCACGGTGGTGGCTATAGGAGGTACTATGCGGCCCTATCTGCTGGACGATGGTTACGATGATTCTTTTACCACCGCCCTTATCATAAACTCCAGCGATATAGCGCTTTTGATACCGCCCAGCATCGGTATGATCGTTTACGGGGTGGTGAGCGGCACCTCGATCGGCGAGCTTTTCATCGCCGGAATCGGACCGGGAATTATGATCATGATCCTCTTTACCATCTACTGCTATTTTTACGCCCGCTACCACGGTATAAAACCCCGTGAGAAAAGCGACTGGTCGCAGAGACTCTCCAGCTTCAAAAAAGCTCTTCTGGCCTTCGGTTTTCCGGTGATAATTATAGGCGGTATTTATTCGGGCATCTTCAGCCCGACTGAAGCTTCCGCTGTCTCAGTGCTCTATGCTTTCATTCTCGAGTTTTTTATTTATAGAAACGTCTCGCTGCCAGAATTTAGGGATATAGCCCTCTCGGCCGGAATGATCACCGCTGTAGTCTTTATTCTGGTCGGAGTTGGTAACTCTTTCTCCTGGCTTATATCCTTTGCCGAGATTCCGCAGCAGATTCTGCCTCCGATAATTGGTCAGGATCCCAGTCAGACCTGGGTTTTATTCATAATAGCGGTGGCCTTTTTCCTGGGCTGCATGTTTGTAGATCCGATAGTGGTTATCATGGTTCTCACACCGATATTCCAGCCCTATGTCGATATGCTGGGTATAGATCCGGTGCTGGTAGGAACTGTAGTGACCCTGCAGGCAGCGATAGGTTCAGCCACCCCGCCCTTCGGCTGTGATATATTCACGGCGATTGCGGTCTTCCGGCGTCCCTACCTGGAAGTCATCCGCAAAACGCCGGTCTTTATCGCCATACTTCTCTTTGCATCGGCCATGCTGATCATGTTCCCGCAGATAGCACTCTTCCTGCGCGATATAGCCATGCTGTAAAGAGAAATGAGGGCGGGAATACAGAACTTGCAGGTTCAAATAGCTTGAAGGAGGTGATAACTGGTCCCGAAAGCCGGATGGAGAAACAGGTTGATCAAAATCGGGCTGGAAAGACAATCAGCAGCATATGAGCAAAATAATCCCCAAACTGGAGGTTAAATAATCATGAGAAGAATGAGCAGAGTTTTAACCCTGGCAGTGGTTTTGACCCTGGCCATAGGAATGACATTTTCCCTCGGAGCGCCCGAAGCACAGGCGCAGGAGACCTGGTCTATAGCTTTAGAGGAGATAGAGGGCAGCGTTCAGGACGCCTGGGCTCAGGAATTCAGAAGTAGAGTTGAAGAGGAGACCGACGGTGAAGTTGAGGTTACCATCTATCCCTACGGCACCATCGGCACAGGCATGGGTGATCTGGCCGAAGCAGCCCAGACAGGTATAGTCGAATTCAGCATGACCAGTCCTTCGGTAGTCTCCGGAATCGTGCCGGAAGCCAGACTTTTCTCTCTGCATTATCTCTGGCCCGATGATCTGGAGATAGTAGCCGATGTGCTGGCCACCAGTGATGCTGTGCACGGTCCCATGGCCGATGCATTTAACGAAAGCAATCTCGAGCTTTTGAGCCTCTTCCCCGAGGGCTGGCAGGTCTGGACGGCCAACGAGGAGATCCGCACCCCCGAGGATATGGACGGTTTTCAAATAAGAGTCATGCCTGACCCCGTTCTCTCCGAACAGTACAGGAATTACGGCGCTGATCCGGTCCAGATGGATTACGATGAGGTCTACAGCGGTCTGCAGCTGGGCATGATCGACGGTCAGGTAAATCCCGTCTTCGCCATCGAGGAGATGAACTTCTATGAACAGCAGGATTATATGATCTGGGGCTACACCGTTCCCTATATCGGCGGAATTTCGGCCGGACAGAGCTTCTGGGAAGGCCTTTCGGAGGAGCGCCGCCAGATGGTGAGAGATATAGCTGAAGATCTGAATGAATACATCTACGAAGTACAGGATGAATACAACGAGGAGCGCATGGACATTATTCTCGAGAACGAGCCGGACATCAACATCATCGAGCTGGAAGAGGACGAGATAGCTCAGTTCCGCGAGCTGGCCCAGGACGCCTATGAAGTCTATTTTGACGATGTGGGCGAAGTCGGAGAAGAGATGCTCGAGATACTGCAGCAGGATATCGAAGAAAGAATGGAATAACTGGAATTCAGCTGATCTGCGGCTGACAGGGCGGCTGATCCGCCGTCAGCTGACGGTGAAAAGGCAGGTTGAGGTCCGGCGGGAGGAATTCCGGCATCAAACCAGAATACATTACAGGAGAGAAGATTGAATACTGTCAACTGTAAACTGTAGACTTAAACCTTTGAAACCTCCTGCCCGACCGCCGCCCTTTGTTCAGCCGGCAGTCAGCAGAAATAACAGGGATTTTAGCGGCCGTTTTGCTGCTCTTTAAGCAGGGTGATGAGCGGCCGCTATATATCTAATTCAACGGCTTGTGAATTTGTAAACATCTAACAGGGGGATATTTTAAAAGCTATCCTGCTCTCAAAATACGCCATAACGGAGTGAATTTAAACCATGAATTTAAAGCAGGAAATAGCAGAACTGGAAGGTGAACTGATAGAGCTGCGCCGCGATTTTCACCGCCATCCCGAGCTGGGCTGGCAGGAGACGCGGACGGCCGGGATTGTGGCCGAATATCTGCGCGAACTCGATATCGAGGTCGAAGAAGAGGTGGCTAAAACGGGAGTGGTCGGGCTTTTGCAGGGATCTAAGCCTGGCCCCACCCTGATGCTGAGGGCGGATATGGACGCCGTGCCGGTGGAGGAACAGAACGACGTGCCCTATCGTTCACAGAACGAAGGGGTGATGCATGCCTGCGGCCATGATGCTCATACCGCCATGCTGATGGTGGCGGCCAAAGTATTGAGCAGGCGGCGGGAACAGCTGGCCGGCAGTATAAAATTTGTCTTTCAGCCCAACGAGGAGAACGAGGCAGCCCGCTATATGATCGAAGAGGGTCTTATGGAAGATCCCGAGGTCGATGCAGCAGTGGGTGCTCATATCTGGAGCCCGCTCGCCAGCGGCAAAATAGCCGTCTCAGAAGGAGCGGTCATGGGCGGCCTCTGCGAGTTTGTCATCGATCTGAAGGGATCCGGCGGCCATACTTCTGCACCTCATTTGTCCCGCGATCCGATCCTGACCGGCAGCAGTATCATCCAGAAGGCCCAGCAGATTCAGACCAGGGAGATCGATCCCATGCTGGCCACCACTATCGTCTTTGGGCAGTTCGAGGCCGGTCATTCCACCAACACCATTCCGGAGACGGCCCGGCTCAAGGGAACTCTGCGTTATCTCTATCAGGGCGGTCCTGAGAGCGAGGAAAAACCCCGGGAACGGCTCAGGCGAATAGTCGACGGCGTCTGCACCACCGACGGCATTGAATACGAACTGGAATATCCGGTCGTCACTCCGCCCGTCTACAACGATCCCGGGCTGGCAGGAGAGTTAAAGGAGACAGCAGCCGGAATCGTGGGCAGGGAGAATCTCGACGATTACAGCTGCCTGGCCGGCGAGGATTTTGGCGTCTTTTCCAGTTATGTGCCCGCGGTTTTCTTCTTTCTGGGCACCGGAAACGAAGATAAAGGCACCGATTTTCCCCATCACCATGCTAGATTTGATATCGACGAAGATGTGTTAAAATACGGGGTCGAAATGCACGTGAGGGCGGCCCAAAATTATCTGGGGGAATAATTAATGTATGAACTCTACTGTATGTACACCTGCTCACCATCGGGTCCATTCTGATCGGAAATCAGCCGGCAAAATATCATTCTGCCTGGAAACAGGAGTGGAGGTTATTTATAATGTCCAGTCAAAAATTTCAACATCGCAAATTGAGCACCAGAGTCGCTGAATATCTGAAAGAGCAGATATTTATGCAGAATTACAGTCGAGGAGAACATATACCTGAAACTGAGATCGCCGATGAACTGGAAGTGAGCCGGGCTCCTGTGCGCGAGGCCATCAAAGAGCTGGAAAATCAGGGGCTGATCGAGACTATCCCCCGCCGGGGCAGCTATGTGGTCGATTTTGGCGAGGAGAATTTGAAAGAAATTTATGAGATAAGAATACTTTTGGAGAGCAGAGTTCTGGAGGTTTTGATCAAAGGAGATCTTCTGGACGAGGAAGATTTCAGCCATCTGGAGGGCCTGGTCGAAAAGATGCTGACCATAGTCGATAAGAACAAATCGCAGCAGGAGAAGGTGATCGAGCTCAACCGGGTGGATATCTCCTTTCACAAATATCTCTGGAAGAAATCCGAGCGCGAGATGACCCGGGAGCTGCTGGGCAGAATTTACAATCAGCTCAAGCTGGCCATGATAGTCGATACCCATCTGGAGGAAGATCTTAAGGAGTCGTCGCGCACCCATTATCGCATAATTGAGGCGTTGAAAGAAGGTGAAGCTGAAGCTGCGCACCAGGCGCTGATCGATCATATCGTTTCTTTCAACCGCGAGCTGATGGAAAGCACCCAGTATGAATTGAATCTTTGAGCGATTATCATCGCCTCTATCCAGCAAAATAATGATAGATGTGACAGGCCGGATATGTTCTCCTCAGCGTGTATGCTGGCATAATCCGGCCTTTTTTAATTCTATTATCGGAAGATATAAAGCTCTGTTCACGATGAAATTTTTATTCTGCTTTAGTTTAGTTTTCGGCCAAAAAATTGCGCTCCCTGCGCGAAAGCTCTTCCCTGAGCTCACGCTCAGCCCGGCCCATCCTGAGCCGGGGACTTTATTTTTTGGCCATGGTTATGACCCGGGTTTCGAAAAATTTCCAGTATCACTTCGCTTTATAGCTTCCGATACTTTTTAAGCGCTAAGAATTTATTGAGGTTGAGCCTCGAATGTGTTAAAATTAATATACAATAGTTTTAAATATGTTTAATAATTTACAAAGCGATTTAAGAGGGGAAACAAATGTCAGTTATTTACAGATATAAAGCCCGGCTGGATTACAGAAAAATCATTTTTATCCTGGGATTAATGCTGGTTATATCCCTGATTCTGCCGTTAACTGCCAGCGCTGAAGTGGTGCATATTCGGCTTGCGGGTCAGGTCGATCCCGGTCAGGCCAGTTTTCTCTCCCGGGCGCTTGCCGGTGCGCGGGAGGAGGGAGCCGAGACGGTCATTATCGAGATCGACAGTCTGGGGGGATTTGTCGACTCCGCTCTGGAGATGAGAGATATGCTGCTCAGAGAGGAGATGCGGACTATCACCTTCGTGGATCAGCGGGCCTGGTCGGCGGGAGCGCTTCTGGCCATCGCCGGCGATGAATTTTACATGGCTTCCGGCAGCAGCATCGGAGCGGCCGAGACCAGGCCGCAGGAGGAGAAATATATCGCGGCCTTCAGAGGTGAATTTGCCGCCACGGCCGAGCGGCAGGGCAGAGATCCTGAACTGGCCGCAGCCATGGTCGATATCGATATGGCTGTAGAAGGGGCGGTGGATGAGGGCAGGCTGCTCTCGCTCACCGCAGGAGAAGCCGAAGCTTTGAATTTCAGCGACGGGAGCTTTGCCGATCTGGACGAGTTTCTGGCCGAAAGAGGCTGGAGCCGGGCCGATCTGATCCTGCTGGAAAAGACAGCTCTGGAGACAGCCGCCGGCTTTGTGACCAACCCGGTGGTGACGGTGCTGCTTTTGAGCGTGGGACTGGTGGCCTTAGTCGGGGAAGCGCTGGTACCCGGCTTCGGGCTGAGCGGCACGCTGGGAGTTTTGAGCCTGGGAATTTTCTTCTCGGCCTATCTCTGGCAGGGATATGCCGGACTCGGTCTTTTGGCCTTATTTCTGGCCGGTATACTTTTGATAGTTATAGAAGTGTTTTTCATCCCCGGCTTTGGCATCACAGGAGCAGGAGGCCTGGCAGCCATGCTGACCTCACTCTATTTTTTCTTTCCCGAGCGGGCTCTGGCCTTGAGGATAATCGTGGCCGTGCTGGTGCTGTCGGTTCTGGGGGTCTTTTTGCTGATCAAGATTTTTGGTGCCAGCGGTCTCTGGAAGAAGATCTCGCTCGAGAGCTCGGAAACAGTGGAGGAGGGTTATGTCTCCCGGGCGGAAAAGAAGGAACTGCAGGGTGAAGTGGGCAGAGCCCTCACTCCTCTTCGGCCCAGCGGGATAGCCGAGTTAGAGGGAAGAAGAGTCGATGTGGTGACGGAGGGGGATTTCATCGAGAAGGGAGCTGAGATTGAAGTTCTGTCGAGCAAGGGCAGCCGCGTGGTAGTGAGAGAACTGAACAAAGAGGAGGAGGAGTGAAATTCATGGATATTTTTACGATTATAATAGGAGCAGCTATTTTAATTTTTCTGGTGGTATTTTTCAGTCTGATACCCGTGGGACTCTGGATATCGGCCACAGCTGCCGGTGTGAAAGTCAAATTTTTCAATCTCATCGGCATGCGTCTTCGGCGGGTCGTGCCCAAGTCGATCGTGGCTCCGATGATCAAATCTCACAAGGCCGGCCTCAAACTGAGCAGCGATAAACTGGAGGCTCATTATCTGGCCGGCGGAAATGTCAACAACGTGGTCGATGCGCTGATAGCAGCCCAGCGGGCCGAGATCGATCTCACCTTTGAGCGGGCAGCCGCCATCGACCTGGCCGGAAGAGATGTGCTGGAGGCGGTCAAGATGAGCGTCAATCCCAAGGTGATCCAGACTCCTGTGGTCACAGCGGTGGCTATGGATGGTATTCAGGTTATGGCCACAGCCCGGGTTACCGTGAGAGCCAATATCGACCAGCTGATCGGAGGAGCCGGCGAGGATACCGTGCTGGCCCGGGTGGGTGAGGGAATAGTTACCACGGTTGGTTCCTCGGACACCCACAAGAAGGTGCTGGAAAATCCCGATACCATCTCCAAGACGGTTTTAGAAAAAGGGCTCGATTCCGGCACCGCCTACGAAATTCTCTCGATAGATATAGCAGATGTAGATATCGGTGACAATATAGGAGCCGAGCTGCAGAAAGATCAGGCCGAAGCCGATAAGGATATTGCCCAGGCTAAAGCCGAGGAGAGAAGAGCTATGGCTGTTGCCGAGGAGCAGGAGATGAAAGCCAGAGTACAGGAGATGCAGGCCAAAGTGGTCGAAGCCGAAGCGGAAGTTCCTCTGGCCATGTCTGAAGCTCTGCGCAGCGGCAACCTGGGAGTTATGGATTATCTCAACTTCCAGAACGTGGAGGCCGATACCGATATGAGAGAGAGGATCTCTAAGATGCAGGAAGAGGAAACAGAGAGCCAGAAATCGGAAAAGGAAAACCGTGAAGAGGAGTCTTAAAAACAAAAAACGGGATCGCGAAGGAGTAATTTGTTATGAGTGACTGGCAGCAGGGAGATTACAGCGGTGATTTTGAATTTGACATAAGCGAGTTCGATGAAAAGCTGGCCGAGAAAGAGCCGGGATCTTCAGCTGAAGTTCCCGCGAAAGAAGCTGCAGATCAAAAGAGAGATAGAGCAGCGGACGATAAGTCTGCCAGCAGTAACCAGGCAGAAACTGACTTCAAAAAGCGTGGAGATAAGAAAAAATCGGGTTTTGATTTCGATCCGGCCGCGGTCAGGCAGGGAATCATCATGAAAGAAATTCTTTCGCCGCCGCGGGCCAAATCTCCCCATCCGGTTTTTAAGAGAAGGGGAAAGAAGTTATTCTGAAGGCGCTCGCAAGTTAAGGTCATATCCATACTGCTTATTATCGGAAACTATAAAGCTCTGCTCACGATGAAACTTTCCTTTATCACTTCGCTTTATAGCTTCCGATATTCTTTCTATTTCGGAGAATAGCCAAAAATTGTGCCTATCGCATTGCATATAGTATAAATTAGTGATATACTCACATAGAGAATAAAACAATACATAGTTCGTTCAAAGGTGATGGAGCTCACCTTAAACTGCCGCCGGTTTGAGATTTATTTCTGGCGGCTGATGGCTCCTGTTTCCGGGCTGATTTTTTCTGGTGATCGTTATCCGGGGCAGGGGCCTTTTTCTATGCCAGAAAAAATGCAGAAAGCACGCAGAAGATACAAAAAGGAGAGATAATGATGATCGCGGGAATTTTGCTGATACTGATTTCGGGTTTTGCCGGAGGTGAGCTGGCCAGAAGACTTAAACTTCCGCCGCTGGTGGGAATGCTGGCTGCCGGGATACTTATGGGACCTCATCTTTACGATCTGCTGCCGGCTGATATTATGGAATTTGCCGGCGAGATAAGAATGCTGGCACTGCTGGTCATTCTTTTTAAAGCGGGGCTGGGACTGGACCGCGAAAAAATATTCTCCCGCGGAGATGTGGCCATAAGGCTGGGGGTCTTTCCTCCTCTTATCGAGGCGGCTGTGGTGGCGGCTGCCGCCCGCTATTTGCTGGGCTGGACCTGGATTATAAGCTGGGTTTTGGGCTGGATAGTCTGTGCCGCCTCGCCGGCGGTAGTTGTGCCGATGATGCTCAAGATCAAATCGATGGGTTTGGGGGTTAAAAAGGGCATCCCCGATCTGATCCTGGCCGGCGGCACCCTGAGCGATGTCTTTGCTGTGACCATGTTCGGATTGTTCATGTCTCTGGCCCTGGGGGAGATGGGAGGCAGTCCGCTTTTCCAGCTCATCAATATACCCCTGCATATCGTTCTGGGGCTTGTCTTCGGTCTGGCAGCCGGTCTGCTGCTCACCTCTGTTTTGAACAGGACCGATGTGGTCGAGCCAGGAGTAATGACCGAGCTGATTCTGGCGATGAGTCTGGCTCTGCTTCTGCTGCTGGGAGAAAATTTTCTGCCTTACTCCGAATTTCTGGCCATCATGACCATGGGTTTTACCATTCTGGAGCGCGATACAGTTCTGGCCCGGCGATTGAGAAGGGAAGTCGACAAAATCTGGAATGTCGCCGAGATCTTTCTATTTGTGCTGATAGGTGCTGCTGTTAACCTGCAGATTATGGCTTCGGCCGGGATCATAGGAGCGATCATTATCGCTTTAGGACTTTTAATCGGCCGCTCACTGGCCATGTATCTGGCCACTGCCGGTTCTGATTTTTCCCGGAGGGAGAGAGGTTTTATGGTGGTAGGTCAGTCGGCCAAGGCCACGGTTCAGGCTGCCATTGGCGGTATACCGCTGGCTGCCGGGCTGGCTCAGGGAGAGTATATACTGGCAATTTCAGTTCTGTCGATACTCATTACCGCTCCCCTGGGGGCCTGGGGTATTGATTTTTTTGCCGGCCGCTGGCTGGAAAAAGGCAGCATCGACCCCACCAGAATCAATGTCAGGGAAAATTATGAGATGCTGGTTGCCCTGGATGACAGCACCTCAGCCCGCAAAGCTTTAAAAGAGGCCGCCAGGATAGCCCGCCAGGTCGATGCCAGACTGCTGGTGGTGAATGTTAAGGATGGGGAGAACCGTCTGACTGAGGAAGAAATAAAATCAGAACTGGCAGACCTCAGGGATATTGAGCACAGGTTGATAATTCCCCGGGACCGTGATCCCTCGAGAAAACTCATCGATCTGGCCTATAAGCACAAACCCGATTTTATTTTTATGGGGAAAGGTGATAGGAGTAAGAAAGAAGATCACAGCAGGCCGGGCAGTGTTACTGCAGATCTGCTGGAAGAATGTTCTGTGCCCGTCACCATCGTGGATGCTGAAAAATGAGAAAGCTGCCGATATCCAGAATCGATTCCAGGGCCAGCTGCAGGGTTCTTTCCAGGTAACGCTTTTTCATGTCATCATTTTTATATTCCTCCAGCTCAATATTTTCATACTCCTGGAGCTCCTGGATATATTCCTCCAGCTTGATTAGTTTACTTTTTACCACTTCTGGGTCCACCATTTTCACAGCCCCTTTCCCAGTTTTTCCTCATAAATATCAAAAAAGCATCTCATGTCCAGATATTCCTGGTGGGAATGTGTTTCCCTGCAAACTCTCTCCTGGCTATTGTGACCGAGAAGCAGCTCACCTTTTAAAATTTGATGTTGGAGCCTGAGATCCGCCCGAGAAAAGATGATTACATCCACTTCTCTTTGCAGGATGTCTTCCAGATCCCTTATAACCTGAAGCCGGTAGTCAAAAACCGGCAGCTTTACTTCATCTTTTAGCATCACGGCTCTGGAGAAGAACCAAAATAGTTATAGGTTAAGGGCATAATTATTTGACAGGAGGACAAATCCGTATTACAATTAGTAGTACGGAGGTGTTAGTATGTTAAGTGTAAGGATATCGGAAGAACTGGACACAAAAG